>JAGOCE010000256.1 GCA_017998915.1 Candidatus Ozemibacteraceae bacterium | reverse complement strand
CGACATCACGCCCGTCATGAAATCCGCCGGTGAGCCGGGGAAGCAGCTTCTTCCCCATGTCCCGGCCATCGGCACCCTCCTTGCCCATCTCGATCGGGAAGGTGCCTCCGGCGATCTGCTCGGCCGACTGCTGGAACGGCGACGCGAAGCCTCGCTCGCCCGGCTGACGACCGCGATTCCCCTGGCCGGGGGCGGCATCGGCCTGGTTCTCATCCTCGCCGCCGCGCTATTCCTGCGCAGCGGCGCTTCTGCCGAGCTCGGAGAAGCGCGGAACAAGACCGGCATCGTCCGGGCGACGGTCGACCAGCTCCGGTTGAAACAGGCGGGGTCGCGCACAGCAGCCGGCGCCCTGGCCGACAGGATGTCGCCACCCGAGCGCCAGGCCCTCGAGCCCTTGCTGGCTCCCCACCCCGCGCCCGCCGAACTCCTGTTCCGCGTGGCACGGTCCCGCCCTGACGGCATCGCGCTCAATCGCATCCGCCTCACGAGCCTCACGGACTCATCGCAGGAGGAAACCGAAGAAGAGATGCCGTCGACACCGGGGGATGAAATCGGCTATACCGCCGAATCCGGCCCTGTCGCTGCGTCACCTCAGCCGCAGCCCGGGTTCACGGGTTCCGGCCAGGCACAGGGTCAGGAACCGAACGAAGAGCTCCGCGGCCGTCTCCTCGAAATCCGAGGCACATGCACGACGCCGGATGCTCTTGCCGGCTTCTCCGCCGCTCTGATCCGCAACGGCGCCCTCTCCCGCATCAGGAGCATCAAATCGAAATTCAACGGAAGCGGCGGCGACAGGTCGAAATTCGTTCTGAAGGGAGAACTGCCGTGAAGCATCTTGCGTATACGACTGCGGCAACCCTTGCATGCCTGCTTCTGGCGCTCTTCGTCGCGCACCGGATCCTCGTCGCCCCTCTTTACAGCGATGTTTCGAGCGAAACCGCCGTCCTGGCGAGCCTTCAGGTAGAACAGGGGCAACTCGAAGAGGACGTCAAGCGGCTTTCCGAACGCGTGAAGGAACAACTCAAGGCCGGCCCCCCGGGACGGGTCATGAAACCGGGCGAGGAAAGCCTTCTGCTCGGCGGGATACTGGCCATCGCATCGATGACCGACGTCATCGTCCAGGGATTCGAGCTGCATCCGCCCTTCCGGGCGAAGGGCGGAGCCGGATCGCAGCAAGCCGCCGCCCGGCCCGAACCCATGCAACCGGCCGAACTGCCCCAGCTCGACGAGAACGGCATGCCGGTCGGCGCCCAAACTGATGAAGACAACGAGGAGTGGCCCGGTGTCGAAGTGCTTCCTGTCTCGATGAAGCTGAAGGCGACCTACCCGTCGTTCGGCCGTTTTTTCGACATGTTGAAAAAGAAGCTTCCCCTCTGGGGAGTTCAGGCCCTGAACCTCGATCTTGACGGGTCCGGAATCGTCCGCGGCGACCTGCGGCTGACGTTCCCCACCCTCGGATCACCCGCTGCCGGCGCGGCGCGCCGTGCGAATTCAGGCCGGTAACCGGCCGAGTGCCCACACGGAGATGACATCATGGAAATAGGCAAAGAGTCGTGGAAATGGGGCCTGGTTCTGATTTTGCTGGCGGTTTTTCTGGTGATAGGCCACCAAGCGTATGTTGCCGTCACGAGCCAGGAGGATTTCGCACCGCCCGAAGATTACAAACTGGGCGATTCGTATGACATCGAACGTAATCCCGGTCCCGGGGCAGGCCAGCCGGTCAGCCTTCCGGAGTCGGCCCCGTTTGCGACGCAAGCGGCCGCTATCCCCGACAGCGAAATGTCCGCGACGGGCTCGAACACGGAAGCAGCCATTCCCACCGAACTGCCGTCCAGCATCCCCGATTCGTTCCAGAATATCGGCGGCGACAACCAGCCGGCCCCCGACTGGAACGACGTCAAGGACCCGTCACAGCAGTAGGAGCCCCGGATGCCGCGATTCATCCCGCTGAACGCCCTTCTGTCGGTGCTGTTCGCATGCGCGTCGACGGCCGCTGAGGGCGGCGAGCTGCCGGACTCCCTGCGAACGGCCTCGGAGTTGTACAGATCCGGCCGAACCGGCGAAGCGCGCGAAGAGGCGCAGTCGTTCCAGCGCTATTTTCCAGACAACGTAGAAGCTCTCGTCCTCCTTGGACGCATCGAGTTCGAGTCGGGCAGATACGCCGATTCGAAGCAGTGGTTCCGCGCGGCATCGGCAAAAGCGCCGCGACATCCCATCGTGCGGCGGTACAAAAAACTTCTCGAAGAGCTCGAATACAGAAACGGGCCGTTCGTTGCCGCCCCCCTCGAACTTCCGACTCGCGACAACGAAGAAACCGCGGCGTGGTTCAAAAAGGCCTGGTTCGGCCCGATTCCAGCGGCGTCCGGCGGCGATCTCCACCCCCCGGTTCTCGAACCGGTCCTCAGCAGGGACCCGCTCTGGGTTTCGGAGACGGCAGCCACACCGGATCTTCCCGCGGGTGGCGCGTCGGGCGACGAGTATGAAACGGCCGGCAGAGACGCGTTGAAAGACGCATTCTATTTGAAGTCATATATTATGTATTCCCAGGCGGTGGCCCGTCAGCCGGACCATGTCCCCTCACGCCTCGGCCTCGCCCGCGCGGCGATCCAGATGGGAAAATTCAGCGAAGCGCTTGATGTCCTGTCGCCGCTGCTTTCGGTCGGCGCACCGCTGGAATCGGCCGCCGAAGCACGCTCTCTCGCCGGGATGGCGCGAAGCCTCCTCGAGTCAGGCGTTCATTCCCACTGAGCCTCTCTGCGTGACTTTGGTTTGCCCGCGAGGATCACGATCTCGATGCGCCTATTGTTCTCGCGGTCCGCATCGGTGATGACATCCGCTTCGGGCCTCGAGTCGGCAAATCCCTGGGCGGAAAAGCGGCCGGATTCGAGCCCCTTCTTTTCGGTGAAATACCTCAGCACCGAGCAGGCGCGCGCCGATGACAGCTCCCAGTTGCTCGGATAGGCGGAGCTTTTCGCGGGCCTGTCATCGCAGTGACTGTCGATCCGGACGAAATGCTTCGACTCCCCGACGACCGCCGCGAGAGCGCCGAGGATCTGCTCACCTTCGGGTTTCAGCGTTGCCGTGGCGCCCTGGAAAACCGTTTTGGCGGGCATGCGGATTTTCACACCGTCGCTTTCACCCGCGACGATCACCTGGTCGCGCATGTTCAGGCCCTGGATCTGCGTTTTCAACCGCCGCACGATGCGCGGAACCTCGGAGACGTTTCGGGGGTTGGGCAGGAGAAGAACACCCTTGCCTCCCGACACAAGCCACTGGTACACGCCTTTGTTCTGGGTCGTGCCCATCGGCTGTTCAAAGGCCGTTGAGAGGGCCCGGGACTCCTGCCTGTTCGCCTTTTTCATGCCGAATGTCGTGAACATCAGCAGCATGACGAAAAAACAGAGCATGTTGGTGAGCAGGTCGCTGTAGGTGAGGCACCAGAGGGGGGCCGTCGGGCCGGTGGATCTACGGTTAATCACCCTTCTTCAACTCCCCGGCAGCCGGTATCGGGCCCCCAAGAAGCAGGCGAGAGTGGCCCGGCAACAGCGCCAGCATTCGTTCCCGAACGATACGCGGGTGAGAGCCGGCCGCGATCAGCAGGCAACCCCGAAGGATGAGTTCTCCATATAACTGTTCGTTGTTGCTGCGCTCCTCGATTTTCCTGCCCAAGGGGAGAAGGAACATGTTGGCGGCGAGGGCGCCGTACAGCGTTGTCAAAAGGGCAAGGGCCATCGACGAGCCGATCGTCGAGGGGTCATCCATGTTTCGAAGAAGCGTTACGAGCCCGAGGATCGTGCCGATCAACCCGAACGAGGGAACGACGCTGGCATAGAAATCGATGGATGCCTTCACGTCGGCATGCCGCATCGCCCGCGAATGGATCTCGGCCGTCATGACATCCTCGATGACTTTCGCGTCGATCCCATCGACGGCCATCTGGAGCCCGCGCTGCAGGAACGGGTTTTCGATCTCGATGAGTTTCTTGTCGAGCGAGAGAACGCCGTTTCTCCTGGCAAGGTCGGAGAGGCCGAGAATCTGCCCGACGATCTTGAGATAATCGAAATCGGCAGGCATTCGATATGCCTGCCGGATCTGGCCGAACAGCGTCACGATCCGTTCCCGGCTGAAGGCGATCCAGATGGTTCCCAGCGATCCGCCGAACACGACGAGCACGGACGGAAAATCGAGGAAGGTCATCACGTCGCCGCCGCCCAGCTTGAGGCCTGTCAGAAGGCTGGAAACGGCGAGCAGGGTTCCGAAGATCGTTATCTTGTCCACGGGCGGAGCTCCTGGAAATAGCGGGGAACGGATGAGCCGGGATTAGCCTTTCAGGTCGAACTTGAACACCAGCTCGCTCAAGCCGCCCCCGACGACCTTGAACTCGTCGACGGCGATATTGAACTTGTACGGCGCCACTTCGGCGATGCCGAGGATCTGTCCGCGTTTCAGTTTTTTCACATCGAGTTTCGCCGCGGGGATCTGGAGGTCTCGGACGACCTTGTCGCCTTCCATCAGCTTGATGCCGAACCCGATGTTCTTCAGTTTGCCGGTTTCGTCGTCAATGACGTCCCACGACTCCTTATAGGATACTTTCAACCAGTATCGATGGCCATTCAGAACGAGCGGCCTGTCGCGCAGGAACTCTTCTTCTTGCGGATGGGGACTGTAGTTCAGCATGCGGACGTAGGAGAACAGATTTCCCGTTTTTTTCACGGTCGCCATCGCCGTGGCAGCTTTTACGCGGCTCTCCGGTTGTTTGGCGGTTTTCTTCGCAGGCTGGGATCGAGCCGCCGTTGCCGCCGCAACAGCTCCGACCGGTTTCACCGGCGTCACAGCGAACGGGGCATTCGAACTCGGGAGCTCGGCAGGCGGAGGAACGAGAGCGAGGCTTCCCGGAACGGCCGGCGGCGCGACAGTGCGTGCATGATGCGCGTTTGCTGCGCGCTGGAAGCTGGGGGCAGCGCTCTTCACCCGCGAGGTGGCCGCCGCCTGCGGCATGCTCGAAGCGGCCCAGGAGAGACTTCCCATGATGAGGATCCCCGATCCGATGAAGAACACCTTTTTCTTGTCCACCATAGAATTCATTCCTCCAGACAAAACTCTTTTCAGCCGTTCGCCCCGTCAGTTGTTGCGGGCGCCGCCGTTGATCCAGTTGGAAAGCAGACCCTGGTCAGCGGTCGAAAGAGCTGACCGGTTCTTGGGCATGCGGGGCGTCTCGATTCCCTTGATGCGCTTGATCAGCTTGCTGCCCTGCGCATCATACGGATAGACCACGGCTCCATATCTGGAGCCCTTCATCAGGCTGGTGTAGCTGTTCAGCCGGAGGCCGGCAGCAGCCGTGCTGTCGTCGTGACAACCCACGATCGAGCAGTTCACCATCAGGATCGGCAGGACGTTTCGCGAGAAGCTCCCGCCCATCGACACCAGCGTCAGATTGGTCGTCGCCGTCAAGCCGTTGTCAACGGTGACCGTGATCGAGTTGGAGTTGTAATCGGTGGCGTTCGCCGTGACCGTATACACCCCCGGCTGAACGTCAGGGATGGTGAAATTGCCGTTGATGTCCGTCTTGACCGTCGTGGTCGACGGCGATGTCAAAACGGAAGCGGCCGAAACACCGATCCCCGTCTGGGAATCGACGATCGTTCCCGTGATACTGCCGCGCAGAGAGGTGCTCGTTCCGCAGCCGGCGGCGGTGAGCAGTGCAACACCCAACACCAGAGCCAGGAACACCTGATATCGTTTCAACATAGAAGCCCCACTCCTTCCGTGGTCTGAATCCATACGGTTTCTCATCGGCACATTTCACGGAGAAGTTAAGCGGAACTTAGGCACATTTCCCGACCCATGGTATAATTCCCCCATGACTCGGATTGCCTCACGTCGATCGATCAGGCCGCGCAAGTGCGGCGAAAGCCTCCTCGAGCTTCTCTTGGCGGCATGCCTGATGACGGTCGCGCTCGTTCCGCTGATCCAGCTGTACCGCATCTCGAGAGCCCCGGAACGAAAGTCCGACATGGAATTCACCGCAACGCTCCTTGCGCGGCATGTCGTCGAACGCATTGTCGCCCTTCGAAACGCCGACCCCGCCTATCTTCCCG
>JAGOCE010000255.1 GCA_017998915.1 Candidatus Ozemibacteraceae bacterium | reverse complement strand
CGGCTCGAGAAAATTTCGACCTCCGACCCGGAGGAAGCATGCAGAGCGGCTGCGTCAGGTATTCTTGCAAACCGGCGTGCCGCCGAATCGGCGAAAGAGATTCTTCCGAATCTCCAGTTGTCCCCCGATACGCTGGGCCACTTTCTCGAGGACGCAACCCCGGCTCTGCGACGGGCAATCCTGAAATCGCTTCGAACCCCGCCGCCGGAAAGCCTCCTCGACCTGTGGCGAAACGACCTGCTCAACGGCGGATCTCTCGAGAAGACCGAAACGGCGCTCATCGGCCTTACACGTTTTGGAAAGCCCGCCGACGCGGTTTTCGCTCTTAGCTTGCTCGGCGCCGAACAGCCTGCGATCATACGCGCCGCCCTGGACCTCCTCCTCGCTCAGGACGCAGGCCTGTTCAAGGAAAGCGTCGCATCGGCGCTGGTCTCCGGACACACCGACGTCAGGCTCCATGCGGTCCGACAACTCAGAAACATCGATCCTGGCGAGGCGCTGGCGTTTCTCGAATCCCTTGTCCTGAGCGAGGAACCGGTGATCCGGCTGAAAGCCCTGCACGAACTGCTTCTCATTCCCTTCGACGTCGCCGAGCCGACCTACATGCGCTTTCTGGGCGCGGAAACCCGCCCCCTGCTCCTCGTGCTGGTTTCTCTGGCCGTCTCGTTCAATCCGCATCCCGATCTTCCGCTGAAGCTGTACGACATCCTGCTGGTATCGAAGGGCGTCAAGAAAACGATCCTCCAGGCCGGGTTCAACCAGCTTCTGGAGTGCATCACCGCAGCCGGCATCCTCACCGTGAGCTGCGACGAGTATGTTGCGGACCTCAAGGCCAGACTGATCCGCAGACGTGAAACCCTTATCATCAACCTCTCAGCCAGGGACCTCACCAGCCCGGAACAGGCGATCCGGGTTTCGGCCGTCGAGCGGCTTCGGCCCTACGCCTCTCGCCCGGAAGTCGGCGACATGCTCCGAAAGCGGATTGCCGTCGAACGGGACGACGAAGTCCGCAGCATGCTCGCCTCGCTGGTCGGGCAGGAACAGCCTGCCCCCGCCGAAACTCTCGAAAAGGCCCTCGAAAGCGGCAATTTCGACACGCTTCCACTGCCGAAGCAGCAGGGGCTCCTCAAGGGGCTGAACACGCAGGAATTGTTCCGCGCGGCACGCCCTCGAGTGAAGATACTGCTGGATGGAAAACCGCACCGGTCCATTCTTCTCGAGGTCATCCATCTGTTCGGAGAGTTCGGCGAAGCCGCCGACATCGAGTGCCTGGCGCCGTATCTCCGCCACGGTGCCCCTCCAGCCGTCATCGCCGCCGCCGTCAAAGCCTGCGGGAAACTCGATATCGACCACATTCTGCCCACCCTGAGCAGGCTTCTCCAGCAAGATGACCCGCGCGTTCGGTCGGCAGCCCTCGAAGTGTTCATCCGAGCCGACAAGGAAGGGGCCATCAGCCACCTCACGACGATGGCGCGGTCCGCTCAGCCGGTGATCCGCCGACAGGCGCTCCATCTCTTCCCCCTCTTCGATTTCACGTCGGTGGAATCCCTTCTCGAGCGAATGTTCGCGGAGGACCCCCAGGACGAGCTCAAGATTCAGGCTGGCTTCATGATCGCGGCGAATCCGAGCATGAGGGGCCTCAAGACTCTCTGCCGGGGCTGTTTCAACGAAAAATCCGAACAGAAGGAAGGGTTCGGCGAACTCTGGGAATCAGCCGTCCAGGGGGCCGCCCGGGTCCTGAACAAGGAACCGAAGGCCCTCATGGAGGAATGCATCCGCGAGATGGCGCGTGACCGCGAGGCTGCGAAGACACCGGCTCCGACATACGCGTACAAGAAGGTCGTCGGAAAAACCCCTTACGTGGCAGCGGCAAAACAGGAACAGTCTGCCGGCCTGGCCGCGCGGATCAGAGAGCATCGCGGAGTTCTTCTTGCCCTGGTTCTTATCCTTGCACCCGCCGCGTATCTTTTCTTGTTCCCTTCTCCCGAACGGTTCGACACCGGGGGCGTTCCGACGGTCGATGCGCCGGCACAAAGCGGCTCGGCTTCGACACCGGGGCGGGGGGACGGCATCTCCGGCCTTACCTCGAACGCCCGCTCCGTTCTCGGCGGAAAGGGCTACCAGAAGCTCATGAAGGGCGTTTCCGACGAGTTGAGCGAGTATTCGAAAACGTGCGAGCGAAAGCGCATCGAGCGGCTCGCCAAGAGAGCAAACAGCGCGGATGTCCCGCTCACCGAACGACTGGGGGCGGTGTCAGCCGCGAACCCCCTGCTCCTCCAGGCGAGAGCCGATATTGCGCAGAAAAAGCACTCCGAGGCCCGGGAGGCGCTCCTGAAGATCGCCCGAGATCCGTCTGCGACGCCGATGGAAAAGGTTCTTGCCCGGCAGGGGCTCGTCAGTATTTCAGCCGTTTCCGGCGAGAAGCTCGAAGAGACGGCCGGCAACGTCGACGGCTTCCTGTCGGAGTTCATGAAGCTGCATGGCGATCCGAATATCACGCTTCCCTCGTTTGGCGGCGAGATTCGGAAGGTTTCACCCTCCATGGAAGTGTTCAGGGACCCCGGGAAAAAAAGCCAGCTGAGCTCGAGACTGTCGAAGGAAATGTCCATTTCTCCCGCCGACGCCGAAAAGCAGGTCGACGGCATGTTCAAGGTCCTCGCCGGATCCCCTGAGTGAATTTCCATGGCATCACCCCGGAAGGAGCAGGAGCAATGAAGACACGAGGGCCGGAAATGTTCCGCAGGTCGTACAATGGTTCGGCCTTCCTCATGGTCATTGGCGCGCTTGCGCTCCTGGGCATCGTCGCCATGACCATCTCACGGACCACGGTGGCCGGCCGATGGTCAGTGATGAAATCCAGCCACGAAAAAAAGGCGGAGGAATGCGCCGAAGCCGCCATGAGCCTCACCTACCGACTGGCCCTCGAAGGCATGAACGACATGCAGTTTTTCTACAAGGCCCTTCAGAACCCGGCGAACTTTTTTACCGAAGGCTACTGGTTCACCCAGGTGCGCATGCCGGCCTTCATGGCAGGAGCCGACATCGACGGTGTCCAGGCGAAGAGCCTCATGAGCCAGGCCGTCGGGTTGAACGTCGATCTCAAGCTGAACCTCAGCGAACCGCTGGTCAAGGCCCTCTACGACAACGGAATTAAATATCACTACGAATATGATTCCGCAGCCCGGGGAAGGGGCGATCGCGACTTCGTGTATCTCGAACCGCTCCTCGAGTCCATGGGCGGTCGGACCGTGATCGATGTCCAGGCCAGAATCAACCGCGCCTTTGCGATCATGCCCAAAAGCAACGAGTATGAGGTCGGCGGGATCACCCATTCCCTGTCGCCGATGGTCGGTCTGTTGGGAAAACTATTCGATTCCGTCAACACCGATGCCCTCTCGATCGATTTCGACCTTCTGTCCAGGCTGTCCGACGAAAATCTCATCGCCAAAGGCATCGAGGACTCCCTGAACGACGTCGTCGCAAAGTTCGGCGTTCCGCCGATTCCCATCCCGATCGGACAGATTCTGAACACCCTCGGCATCACGAGGATCATCTCGAACGCGATCGTGAAAGCGCTCGGACTCGACGAATTCTCGCTGCGCGGTCTCGCGAAGATGATTTTCGACGACAAGCTGACGGTGCGTCTCGATCTGACCGCCATCAAGGACAAGATCCAGAATCAGCTGCTGAACTGTCTCCCGCAGGAAATCCGTTTCCTCGTTGGAAAAATATCGTGGGGTATAACGATCGAGAAGATCGGATCGCTGGAGGTTCGGACGAAGGTCGAATACACCCCGGCTTATCCGGGCGGCCCGACGATCAGGAAGGTCCTGGTAACCGAGCGGGAATTCCGCGTGACCGACATCCAGCCCGTCGCCCCCGATCACACCTTCTTCGTGGCCAACTCCGACAAGTTGTATGAAGATGACGCCGAGAAAGACGGCTGGACCGGAGATAAGCCGATCGACTGGAACGCCGGCGACGGTTCCCTGATGCTGCATAATTTTCCCACGATCTCCCAGGTCCTTGATTTTCTCGGAGGCGTTGCGTCGTTCGATCTCTCGGAGATGGCGAAGCGCATCCACCTCCCCGGCCTGGTCCGAGTGAACGGCACGTCCGAGGGAAGGATCCAGCTTTCGTTCACCCTGCCCTTCTCGCTCGACAAGCTCAAGAAGAACGAAATCAGCATGCTTGCGATGAACGGCAAAGACGTCATCCCGAAGGTCGAGCGCACCGACTGGAACTTCTGGGGCGGCGACGGCTGGGACTGGCCCTATTTTCAGGGAAACGGGTGGTGGATTCCGATGATCCCTTCCTACAACCGGACGTTCCTGTTCGGGAATTTCGACCTCGAAGTTC
This sequence comes from Candidatus Ozemibacteraceae bacterium, assembly GCA_017998915.1. Lineage (GTDB taxonomy): Bacteria > Muiribacteriota > Ozemobacteria > Ozemobacterales > Ozemobacteraceae > MWAR01. The sequence goes on along the minus strand of JAGOCE010000255.1, from coordinate 1,824 downwards.
CGTTCAGCCTCCGTGTCGAAGGAAATCTCACCATGGTGTACAACCATCTGAAAATCCTCATGGTGAATATCTGGGTGCCGCCCATTCCGCCGTTTTTCCCGGGCTTCGGGTTCGTGATCCCCTGGATGTGGGCGACCGAGGAATCCCAGCCCTACGGGTTCGAGAATTTTCCGCCCACGGAAGATGGAGATGCCGACACGAGATGGGACCCGAACAATCCCGAGAACCTGCCGCCGAACCTCTATTCGACATCGCAGTATCTGAAGAAGTCGAATCATTTCTACAACAATTCTCAGGAGTTCTGGGACGATTACCCGAACCGCTGCAAGGAAGTAAACGGAAAACAATACTTCCTCTGCGACGGCGTGACCTTCATCAACAATCACTTCAGCATCGTTCAGGAAATGCAGGTCATGGGCCGGGGAATGATCGTCGCAGCCGGGAATATCCACGTCGGCGCCGATGTCAGGCGGCGGGATGAGGACCATCTCGGCAACACCAGCGTCTTTTCTCTCGTCGCCCGCAACGGGGGGGTCATCAACAACTCGCCGACCGACCTGACCATAGAAGCCTGTGTTTATGCGGATCGTGGCCTATTCACCGAGGGATCCTTCCCGCTGACCATCAACGGAAATCTCGTCGTGAACCGGTTCAACCGGTCGGACTGCCAGGGAGACGTCCATATCGTCTACAACTCGAAGCACACCCGGAGTTCGCCGCTCTCTCTCGTCAAGCCTCTGGCAAAATGGGATCCGTCGCGATTCTATGCCAGCATGTCGGGAAAATATCTGACGTTCGAATTCATCAAGAACTAGGAGGCTCCGTCATTCGCGCCATCTTTTTTTTCCCGGGACGACGGGCAATCACGCTTCTGGAGCTCACCCTGGCGGTGCTCATTCTCGCGCTGGGGCTCATTCCGATCTACAGGCATATTTCGAGGCAGGCTTCCGTGAGCGTTGAAACCGAAAAGATACAGATGGCCGAGCACATCCTGGAAAGCATCAAGGAAGAACTGACCGGCATGCCCTATGCAAAACTGTACGAGTTTGCGAAAGACATGCAGAAGGACGAGCTGGGGAACCGCCCTCTCGAAGATGGGATGTATCCCCTGTCGAACGTGAAGGTCCTGGACATCCAGAAGAAGTTCAAGGATTTCAAGGTCAGCGGCACGTGGAGATTCATGGAACGCCCTGTGCCCGGCGGGATCGATACGAGCATGACGCAGGTCGAAACCCTCGCACAATGGACGTCCGCTGACGGCAAGCCGAGAGAACGCACGCGGACGTTCATGCTCATCGCCCCGAGATGATCCGGCGAATTTCGGGAAAATGCATGAAGGCCACTTTGGGAAGGGAGGGAAGAGCATGAGGAAGGCGAGATCCGGCATGACGCTGGTCGAGATCATGGTTGCTCTTGTTATATTCATTGGTATATCCACAGTGGTATACTACGTGATCAAAGACGCCAACTACCGGCGGGCGCTCGGCATGTCCCGCACCCAGGCACAGACCGAGGGCGAGAAAATTTACAAGGCACTCCAGGACGATCTGACGAAAGCGGTGGCCGGCACGTTCGCCAGCCTCAACGAGGAGCAACCGAAGTTCGGCATCACGCTTCCCGAGGGCATCGCCACGGTATCGTACACGTATGAGCCGCCCAAACTGGTCCGCAGGAGCACGGCGCAGAATCATCAGCGCGAAATGGTGCTCAGCACGAACCTGGAAAAGTTTTCCCTGACGAGATCGATGGGCACGCCCGGCCAAGTGTTGGTCGAGATCGTCACCAGGGTGAAGATGGACGGCATGCTCGACTCGCAGGCTCAGC
>JAGOCE010000254.1 GCA_017998915.1 Candidatus Ozemibacteraceae bacterium | reverse complement strand
ACACCGGCCATCGTGAAGATGTTCGCTGAATAACTTCAATTTATATAATATATTATTTTATTGATACTCCGACGAAATCGCCGAATCCGAGCGTGCCGTCGAATGGTCTGGCGGGAATTCGCATATAGGGCTCGAGAATCTTCACGGCGTTTCTCGCGATTGCCTTCCCGTCGGAAGAGGCGAATGCCGTGTCCATGGCGGCCTGGCTTTCCCAGTTCATGAACCTCATCACATATGCCTCGGTCATCAGGACCAGGCAGCCATGCAAACCGCGAGAGGAAAACGCCGCCCGGACGGCACCGAGATGCCTGGCCAGTTTTTCGGGGAAATCGGCACGCTCGGCCTCCGGCCGCCTGAACTCCAGGGTGAAAATGGTATATCCAGCCTGCCAGTCGGTGGATTTTCCCATGAGATCGAAAGCGAGTCCCTTGAGCGGAAGCTCCGAAACGATGCCCGAAAGCGGCTGGGGAACGAGACTTCCCGAGGTTCCACGCTGGAACACGTCCCAATGGCTTTCCTGGTATCTTTTTCCCTCGGGGTCGGCGTTCATCTGCCGGTATCCCGCCTCCGAGGCATACATGACAAGGGCGATTTCATCAGGAACATGAGCGGGGTGATCCGCCGGCGGCACAACGACGAGATACGCGCACAGCCCGAATTTGCCGGGTGTCTGAACAGTGGCGGGCATGAACTCGTTGGCAAGGCGCTTCCGGAAGGCTTCGAGCGAGGTTCCTTCTTTTCTGAATCCGCGCCAGAAACGACAGAACGGCGTTTCGGAAGCTTCCAATCCCGGAAGGGCAAACGCCGAAAACGAGAGAAAACCGAACATGACGGATAGCAAGAGATGCTGTTTCATATGTTCCCCCATCCAAGAGTGCTTTCGCTTTTCGGAGACCGGAATGTTTTCGCCCAGTCGCTCCGGACTTCCAAGATTATACATCCAGACAATCCCGCCACGAACCTGTTCGTCTTGCATTCGAAGACGGTGTGCGGTACACTTCGGCCGCATCGCTTCTGCTTTTAACGCTGATCAACACGAGGTAGAGACCACTATGCACACGTATCGTTCACACACCTGCGGCGAGCTCCGGGACACCCACATCGGGCAGCAGGTCCGGCTTTCTGGCTGGATCCAGCGCAAACGCGACCTCGGCGGCATGCTGTTCGCCGACCTGCGAGACAACTATGGCCTCACCCAGATCGTGGCCCAGCCAGGCACGCCGGTGCATGCCCAGCTCGATGCGGCCCGCGTCGAGTCCGTCATCACGATCGACGGCACGGTCCGCACGCGGGGCGAGGGAAACATCAACACCCGCATGCCAACCGGCGCGATCGAGGTCGAGATCGCGACCGTCACGGTGCAGGGGCCAGCGGAAGTCCTCCCCTTCCCGATCGTCGACGACACGACGGCCCCTGAGACAACCCGCCTCTCGTACCGGTTCCTCGACCTGCGCCGGAACAAGCTACATCAGAACATCCTGTTGCGCTCGAAGGTCATCTCCAGCATCCGGCGCCGCATGACCGATCTCGGCTTCAACGAGTTCCAGACGCCGATCCTCACCAGCAGTTCACCCGAAGGCGCCCGCGACTACCTCGTGCCCAGCAGATTATATCCTGGCAAATTTTATGCCCTGCCCCAGGCGCCGCAGCAGTTCAAGCAGCTGCTGATGGTCAGCGGTTTCGACCGCTACTTCCAGATCGCGCCCTGCTTCCGCGACGAGGACGCCCGCGCCGACCGCTCGCCGGGCGAGTTCTACCAGCTCGACGTCGAGATGTCGTTCGTGACGCAGGATGACGTGTTCGACGCGGTCGGTCAGGTCATCCACGGCGTGTTCACCGAGTTCTCCGACTGGCAGTCGACACCCCTCCCCTTCCCGCGCATCCCGTTCGCCGAGGCGATGAAAACCTACGGAAGCGACAAGCCCGACCTGCGGTTCGGCCTGAAGATCCAGGACGTGTCGGACATCTTCGCGAACTCGGGGTTCAAGGCGTTCGAGTCGGTCGTGGCCGGGAACGGCGCCGTGCGTGCGATCTGCGTGCCGGGCGTTGCCGACAAGTCGCGCAAGTTCTTCGACGACCTCGAAGCGCTCGCGAAGGAGGCCGGGGCCAAGGGGCTCGCCACCCTGCATTACACGGCCGGCGGTGAGATCAAGGGCACGTTGTCCAAGCCGCTTGCCGACGGCGTAAAGCAGGCTCTGCGCGAGCGCATGGCGGTGGAAGCCGGCTCGTCCCTGCTGTTCGTGGCCGACCAGCCGACCGCCGCGTCCGTCGTGCTCGGCAAGATCCGCGTGAAGCTCGCCGACCTGCTCGACCTACGCCGCAAGGACTGCTACGAGTTCTGCTGGATCACCGATTTCCCGATGTTCGAACGCGACCCCGAGACGAACGAGATCATCTTCAGTCACAACCCCTTCTCGATGCCCCAGGGCGGCCTCGAGGCGCTTCTCACCAAGGATCCGCTGACGATCAATGCGTATCAATACGATATCGTATGCAACGGCGTCGAGCTGTCGAGCGGCGCGATCCGGAACCACCGCCCCGACATCATGTACAAGGTATTCGAGATCGCCGGCTACTCGAAGGAGCAGGTAGACGCCAAGTTCGGCGGCATGATCCGCGCCTTTACCTATGGCGCCCCGCCCCACGGCGGCATCGCGCCCGGCATCGACCGCATCGTCATGCTGCTCGCCAACGAGCCGAACATCCGCGAGGTCATCAGCTTCCCGATGAACCAGAACGCGATGGACCTGCTGATGGGCGCCCCCTGCGAAGCCACCGAGAAACAGCTCCGCGAGCTCCACCTCACGATCAACTACCCGGAAAAAACCGACAAACCCTGACGCCATCCGGGCGTTCCACGTTGAGGTTCCGAAGGGACGGGTTTGAAACCCGTCCCTTCGCGCGCTGGGTTGGAGAGCGTGATATACTGATTCGGGTTTATCAAACAGACGGAGGAGGATTGAGATGAGAAACCGCTGGATGAACTGTTTCCAGGTCGTCGTGCTCGGCGCCATGCTGCTGCTTCCGCAGACGGAAGCGCTCGCCAAAAAGCATCGCGAGAACAAGAAGGAAAAGGAGCGAAAAGAGGCTCCGCATCCGAAGCATGTCGCCTACGAATACGACCATTACCTGAATCAGAACGTGTATTACAACCGCACGACCCGCACGTATTACTGGATCGATTCGGGGAGGTGGTATCACGGACACAGCCTGCCATCGCATTACACTGTCGGCGGCGAGACGAAGCGGATCAGGATTGGCGGCGAAACGCCGTACGAGTATCACCGGATCAATTATGAACGGCTTCCCTACACCTACGGCAAAAAGAATTTCGGAAAACGCCGCGGACCGCCCGCCCATGCCCCGGCCTGGGGATACAGGGAAAAATTCGGTTACATGTACTATCCGAACTGCGATGTGTATTACGATCCGCACGCGAAGCAGTATGCATGGGTTGAATCAGGCAAAATGAAGATCGGATATGAACTCCCCGATTGGATCAAGGTCGATCCATACGGCGGCATCAACATCGAGCTCGAAAAAGCCGTCAACCTGGAGAATTTCAAACGGGTCTTCCGCTGACACCCCAAGCCCTGCGGAAGGTCGGAAGCCAGGCCTTTCGCAGGGCAGTTTCCTTCTTCACGGTCACCTTTTCATATAGATCTATATAATATTTATTCCCGCCGTTTTCCTTCCCCCTGTTCCGGCCACTCAACGAGGCCAAGATCTCTGACGAACACGGCATACAGGGTCGGGACCAGCAGGAGCGTGACCAGCGTCGCGACGGCAAGGCCGCCGATCTGGGCATAACACAGGGGCTCCCAGAGGGGGCCACCGTGCCTGGCGAGAGGCAGCAGGGCAATCAGGGTCGCCGCGACCGTGATCATGACGGGTCTCAGACGCATGATGCCGGCGTCGAGCAGGGCGACCTCCAGGCCGACACCGCGTTCCCGCTCTTCTTCGATGAAGTCGAACAACACGATGATGTGACTGACGATGACCCCGATCAGGCTGGCGACTCCGAGAAACGCCATGAATCCGAACGGGGCGCCCTGCCAGAGCAGCACCAGTACGGCGCCCAGCATCCCGAACGGAATCGCGCCGAACACGATGAGCGGCTTCACCGCATGGGAAAACTGGAACACCAGCGCCAGGTAGATCATGCAGACAGAGACGCCGAGCACGACCGCCAATTCCCGGAACCCCTTGTCCTGCTTCTCCTGCTCGCCGGCGATTTCGAGCCGGTATCCCAGAGGCAGGGAATCGGCGAATGATGCGAGCCCGGGCCGAAGCCATGCAATCACCTGTGACGGCAGATATCCGTCTGCCGGGAAACACGAGACGGTCACGCACCGAAACTGATTGCGCCGCTGGATTTTCTCGGGCTTCAGCTGGTATTCGAGATTGGCGACCTGGCCGAGCGGCTGCCGCTGGTTCGTCAGGAGCGAGAATACATACAGGTTTTCCAGATCCGAGAGATGCGCCCTGTTTTCCATCGCGGAGCGGGCAATGACCGGGATCTCCCTGTCGCCTTCCCGGTATTTCGTCAGGGGGAAGCCGTTCACCGCGATCGCCGCAGCCGACGTCACGTCGAGATGCGTGATGCCGGAGAGGTTGGCCCGGTCGCCGAGCGTCTCGAGTGAAAGCGTCAGATTGGGCGTTCCCCAGTTGTCACGGACACGCTCCGAGAACGGGCAGGCCAAGAGCAGCCGTTTGAGGCATGCCGCCCGCTCGCGCAGTTTCTCGAGGTCCTGCCCGAAGATGCGCAGGGAAACGGGCACGCCGACGGGCTCGCCTGTCTCCAGCTGCCGGACGTCGAAGCGGGCACCCGGAACTTGCGCCGACAGGGCTTCCTGCAGACGAGGCACCAGGAATCGCGTGGCGTGCTTGTCGGTGACTTCGACGAGGATCTGGGCGTAGTTGAGCTGCTGCAGTTCGGGCGAGACGGAGAACCAGAACCGGGGCCCGCCTCCGCCGACGAACGTCGTCAGGTTCGCCAGAACCCGCCCCGACGCTCCGGTCATGCCGGGATGTTCCGTCCCCCACCCCTCTGCCGTGTCACGGATGACCTTCTCAGCATTCGCGGCGATTTCACTGGTCGCGGAAAGCGGCGCGTCATCCGGCAGCCAGACGTCGACGTAACTCAGATACGAGAGATCCTTCGCGAAGAACTGCCGCGGAAGGTTCGAAAATGCGATTCCGCCTGGAAGCAGCAGGCAGAGGGCGAAGACCAGGACCTTCTTCCGATGGGCGACCGCCGTCTCCATGAGCCGCCCATATGCCGCATACAGAGGGGATTTCCGCAACTCCGCGATCGACGGTTCGGGAACGGGCCTCAGAAGGAAGCGGCTCACCAGCGGAACGAACGTCAACGATACAATATTTGCAGCTATAAGCGAGCAGGTGATGACCACGGGCAGGCTGAACAGGAACCGGCCAACATTGCCGGACAGCATCAGGAACGGCAGATACGCCACGATGTTCGTGAGGGTGGCGAAAAACAGCGCCTTGTTGAGCCGTGAGGGGCCGAGCCAGCAGGCCTGGGAGGCCGGAACGCCGTTTCCCAGAAGACGCTTGATCGAGTCGCCCGCGACGACGGGGACGTCGACCAGCAGTCCCAGCGCGATGATCAGCGAGGCGATCGACACCTGCTGCAGATCGATGCGAAGCAGATGCATCATGCCAAAGGTCATCGCCAGCGTGAGTGGAATGGACGCGGCCAGCAGCAGTGCGGTTCGCCAGTCCCAGAATCCGATCCAGGAGATCAGGACCACCAGGACGATGGCTTCGATCAGGCTCTTGATGAACAGATGGATATTTTCCCTGACCTGAACCGGCTGGTCCGAGGTCCGCTCGAGAATCAGCTCGGCTGGAAGTTGCTGCCGAACCGTTTCCAGCACCCTGTCGACCTCAGCCCCGAACCGGCCGATTTTTTCGCCGGGCCGCATCTGCACGGCGATCGTGACGGCAGGGAGCCGCTTCCAGGCCCCTTGGGCATCCGGTTTCGAGAGGTAGTTCAGGAACCTGGGTGGATCCTGGTAGCCGCGATACTGTTCGAACAGGTCATGCAGATAAAGCGGCGCTCCCGAGCTCCCCACGGAGAGGAGGACGCTGCCGAGCTCCTCAGGGGTCTGAAAGGCCCCCGATCCCTCGATCATGATGTTCCGGTCGGCGATGTTCAGCACGCCCCCAGGCTGG
>JAGOCE010000253.1 GCA_017998915.1 Candidatus Ozemibacteraceae bacterium | reverse complement strand
CCGTCATGACAGTATAGGACCGGCCATCGTTTTCCCGGGCTCTTTTCGTATGCAGAGGGCAGCCTGACGATGAACGTCCGGTCCGCCCCCAGGGCCTTTGATGCTATATCGTATCGTATCTGGCGGCCCGACTCGGTCCGCGGCCGCTCCTTCAACCGTTTCCAGCCCTGAACGGTGCAGACGCACGTCGTTCTGTCCCACGACGGGGTGAATACGCGATTGGGGATGTCTGTTCCCACGGCGTCGGTTTCCACGCAGTCCCAGGTGCCCTGCGTGAACTTGAACTCGAACGGAACCCCTGCTTCGAGGCTCATGCGTGAACGCCAGGTTCCCCCGACGTTCAGGCAGGGCGCCGCGTCGGCGACCCAGCGCCGCTCCCCGCCGAAACTCCCGGCGATGAACAGCGACGAATCCCGGGGAATCGCCGCCCCGGACGCAAGCGTGACCTGAAACTCGACATCGACCGTCCACATATCCATGCATGATACCCGCTCCCGCTCCTTGCCTCAACACTTCCTGTCCCGGCACGGCACATTCTGCTTCACAGCGAATTCTGGTAGAATCGGTCCAGGTCGATGAGATGCCATATTCGGCATGACAACAAGACTCTCGGCATCCGCTCATCGCGTGCGCTCGGCGCTGTAGAGGACGGCAGATGCGGGGGACAGGAGACCTTTGATCGATAAAGAACAACGTCCTGTACAGGCCTAGCGACTTGTTGCTGCATCAAGGCAGATCGGAGAACGTTGATAATGTTCGGGCAGGGAATCAAATTCTCGAAGAGATATGTGGTTGTGACATTTGTTCTCGGTGCGATTGTTGGGGCGTTGTCTTGCCTGGTGTTCTCGTTGTGCCGTGCTGCCGACGAGGGAACACCAGGTCAACTGATCTCTGCTGATTGTCGGAATGTGACGGTTCAAACCATGGTGGGCAAATTTGGGGAACCCTGTCGCAGCAGAATTCAACGCGGTGTTGAGCAAGTAGCGCGGTGTTGGTCTGCAAACGATGGTACAATGCGGGACTTCGAGAGATTCTGCCTTGAGTCATTCGCGACGGATTCAGCTGAGTTGCATGATTCGCTCATGCGATTCGATGCAAGTTTGGCATCGATCATCGGCAATCTGCGAGCCGTCACCGTGGACTGCCGCACACCGCTCCAGCGCGGTCAGGACCGCCTGCTCAGGGTCGACACGCTCATTGCAGGCTATTTCCCGTTGCGGCGGTTGTCGGAAGACTTGTTCGAATCGAAGGCGGCTTTTTTCGCGCTTCTCAATTTCAGACAGGCTGCACTATCCGAGAAAATTCGTGATGGTGCGCACTGGTCCCGGGAGGAATGGGCTGGAGTACGCCTGTGTGACCTGTTTTCATTCCGTGTTTCGAGGTCGAGACGTTCGCGCTCGTCGAATTCGAGTTCGATCGCCGAACACGCGAACGACCCTGGTGAGCCCCTCGGTCTGGCCGAGCGGCTGGCGTGTCTGGCCCGGGAGAGTAACGATTCTGCGCCATACAGCCCCATGTATCACGATTATCTAGCCCGAAGCTTCGACTCCTTGCGAGAGATGTCGGCGAATGATGTCGAACGCATTCTGGAAACCTTTTTGGCCTCGGATGCGGTCAAAAAAGTGGGCGAGTTGATGTCACGTCGGCTACGGCGCGCTTTGGTGTCGACGGATCTCTCATACCGCGGGTTTTCTGAAACGGACAGCCCCAATGAAGCCTCATCTGCCGTGTGCTATGCATATCCGGATCTCATCGCGTTCGCGTCTGACATTCCGAACATCTTGATCCGATTGGGTCTTGCCTCTGATTCGGCCCGGTTCGTGGCCGATCATATCATCGTCGAACCGTCGCGGACAGGGGCGCACACAGAAGGAAGTTACACACTTTCGAGGTCGGTTCGGTTGCGAGTGCCCGTGGTTGCCGGGACAGGTCTCGATTCCAGATCTCTTGACGGAGCCACTCACGAACTGGGGCACTGCGTCGAGCACATACTGACGCTTCGCAACGCTGATTACTATCTGATGAGCGATTCCCCCGACATGCTCAAAGAGTGCAGCGCGTTTCTGTTTCAGAACCGGAGTCGAGACCCGAAACCATCGGATGTTGTCAACACCCGAAAGCAGGCCCTGGCCACGCTTCGCGAGTTCCTTCAGGCCGAATACCTTTCAGGTCTCGCATTGGTGGAGATTCGAATATGGCGTTGGCTCGCTGCTCACCCTGACGCAGAACCTGCTCAACTGGTTTCAGAGGCCAACAGCATCGCGGAGGAGGTGTGGAACACGTTCTTTGAACCGGTGTTCGGTTCGCGGAATTCACGAAATCTGAACCTTTGTCCGTTCATGGTCAATTCCCCGCTCTATTGTTCGAACTATCCCATTTCGCAGATGGTAAACTACCAGCTGAAAGCTTATCTCGAAGGGAAACGTCTGGGCCCGGAACTGGATCGCTTGTCAAAGCTGGGTCGGCTGCCGCCGAAGATTTGGATGGAGCAGGCCACCGGACAGGAAATCACTCCGAGTTCGTTTCTCGATGCGGTCAAAGCTGCTTGCACGACAGTGGGGCAATGAATCCTGTCGAACAGGTTGCCGGTTCGTTTTGCCGGTATCGTTTGGCGAGTGCACTTCGTATGTACAAGCTGGGACCCTCTGAAGAGCGAACTCTTTTATCATAAGCCCTATGAAACAAGAACGAACGCACTAAAAATATCATTCATTATATTGAAACATCCCATAATCGACGGCCGACCTCATCATTCGCCCCAAAAGAATTCCGGACCTCGGCCGTCTTCAAGAACCGAGGTCCGGAATAGTCTATCGAAGAAACTACTTTATCACATCAGGCCGGCTGGCCGCAGTCGGGGCAGCCTTTCCAGCCGCTCTCCATGGGGCGGCCGCATTTGCGGCAGGCATTTTTCAGATGGCCGAGGCAGAAGGGGCAGAAGGTGAAGGAGCGGCCGATCGGCTTCTGGCAGTGGGGGCAGGGCATCTGGTTCTCGGGCTTGAGATGCTTGGGCATGGAGGGCTGGTTCGCGATGCGCTCATCCTTGTCGCCGATCAGGCTGACGGCGAAGATGGCGGCGGTGCGCACGTCCTCGGATGGGTCGGCGATCAGCTCCATCAGGGGCGGCAGGGCCCGGCGGTCGCCCATCGAGCCGAGGGCCTGGCAGGCGGCGGCGCGCACCGACGGGTGGGGATCGTGGAGCGAGTCGAGCAGGCGGCCGAACACCTTCGGCTCGTTGCTGCGGCCGAGCACGCGCACGGACCAGTAACGGGCATCGACGTTCGGGTCGGCGGCGGCGGAGAGGAGCTCCTCGCCGACGTCGAGGCCCTGTTCCCAGATCGCGTCGGCGGCGGTTTTGCGGATGATCCAGGTCTTGTGCGAGAGGTAGCCGACGAGCACCTTCTGGGCCTCGCGCGTCTCGATCATCGCGATTGCGCGGATGGCCTCGAGTTTCGACTCCTCGGGGTCACGATCGACGATTTCGCAGAAGGTGCCGAGCAACCCCGGATCGCAGTTGACGGCAACGAGCTTGATGACCCAGTATTTGGCCTCGACCGAGGCGCTATGCAGAGCCTTCAGCACCGCATCGGGGTTCAGGTCGTGGATGAGGGTCAGGCTGTCGTACGTCGCCTTGCGGACGGGCCAGTTCTTCTCTTCGAGCAGGGCGAGAAGCGCCGGCACCATCTGGGGGTCGCGGACATTCCCGGCGGCGCGGATGGCCGCCAGCCGCATGCGCTGGTTGGGGTGGGCAAACGCCTTGATCAGATACCGCGTCGCCTCGCCGCCCATCAGACTGAGCGTCTGGACCATCCAGTAATCGACATCTTCCTCGTTCTTCGGGATCAGCTCAAGGAACCGCGCGAGCGCCGTATCTCCGAGGGCGCCGATGATACGCGACGCCGCATGGCGGATGTTCCAGGACGGATCGGCAAATGCCTTCACCAGATGCGGCAGCGCAGCATCCTTATACGCGAGAAACGCCTTCGTCAGATCGGCCTGGACCTCGCCGTTCCGCTCGCCGATGACCGACATCAGCACGGGGATCGCCTCTTCGCCCGACAGTTTCCGGAGGTCGGCGATGGCCTTGCGGCGGGTGTCCGCGCGCGAGCTGGTCAGGTTCTGCCTGTATCGACCGAGTTCTTCCTGGTTCATGTGGTCCTCCCGCGGCGAGCGCGATTCAGTTGGTCATCGGCATGACGACGTAGCGGAACGGCTGATCGTCACCCTTGGGCCGCAGCACGCCCGGGTAGCTCGGCGTGGTCATTTCGAGAACGACGGCGTCGACGTCGGTGACTGCCAGAAAATCGAGCATGTAGACCGAGTTGAAGGCGATATTGATCGGCTCGCCATCGAGCGACGTCGGCAAGAACACCTCGGAACGGCCTTCCTCGCGCGACTCGGCCCAGATCTTGGTTTCATTCGGACCGATATCGAATCGTACCATATAGCTGCTGTGGCGGGCGATCGGAGTCACCGACTTGAGGCTTTGCACGAGTTCCTTGCGGTCGACGGTCAGCCGCCGGTTCGACTCCTTGGGCAGCACGCGGTTGTAATCGGGGAATTTGCCGTCGATGAGCCGCGTGATCAACTGGAACTGCGGCGCCGACAGTACGAGCTGCTGCTGGAACAGGCCGATCGTGACCGTCTCGGCCGACTCGAGCAGCTTGATCGTGTCGGCGAGGGCGCGGGCCGGCAGGAGGAGCATCTTTCCAAACTCGGCCGGGAAGGCGACGTTGCGGATGTGCGTTACCGCGAGCCGGCGGCTGTCGGTGGCCGCGAGCGTGATCTCGCGCTCGGCCCCGAAGTTCCAACAGATGCTGCGCTGGCTGGGGTTGCTGTCGTCGGTGCCGACCGCGATGCTGACTTCTTTCAGCGCGCGGCGGAGCTCTTCGGCGGCGATCTCGAAGTGCGGATACGACTCGGATTCGAGGCTGGGGATCGGGGGGAAGTCCTCGACGCCCTGGACAGGGATGCTGAACTTGTTGCGGCCGCACGCGATCTGGATCAGGTTCTCCTGGCCGTCGAGCAGCTCGCACCGGACCTCGGCGTTCGCGTCACCGGGCAGGCTGCCGATGATCTCCTGCAGCAGTTTCGCCGGGATCGTGAAATGGCCGGGTGTTTCTATCGTCGCCGGTATACGGGCAAGCGCCATGATCTCGGTATCGGTCCCCACGAGGCGGATCTCGCCGTTCTCGACGTTGACGAGCACGTTCGCCAGGATGGGCCGGACGCCCTTGACGGCCACGGCGCGGCCGACGATTCCCAGGGCATCGCTCAACAGCCCGAGCGAAATCGAGAATTTCATTGTGTCTGCTCCTTGCTGATTTGCACGCGAACCATGATGCCGTTGCAGTTCCACTCGCTGCCGGCCGTCGGGTCGCTCATCGCCTGCAGGCTGACGGCGAGCGTCTCCTGGCATATATAGTCACCATGATTCAAAAGCATCTCGACGATGTCGGCGCGCTTCGTCTCATCGGCCACGTGCCACGCGGCGCGGATGCGATCCTGCACCTCGAGGCCGGTTTCCTTGCGCATGAACTGGATCTTGTTCACCAGCTCGCGGGCAAGCCCTTCGAGGATCAGCGGACGGGTCAGCTTTTTGTCGAGGGCGACGGTCAGAGTGCCCTCGGTCTGGACGGCGAGCTCGCCCGCCGCCTGCGTGCAAACCTCGACGTCCTCGGCTTTGAGCGTCACGGGGTTGCCGTCGATCTCGAACGCGTAGCCGCCGCCGGCGATCGCCGTGTGGACGTCGTTTCCGTTCGCGGCTTCCAGGTGAGCCTTGATCTTGGGGATGAACGCCTTGTAGGGGCCCTTGCCGATCGTGCGGAAGTTGGGCTTGATGATGTAGTTCGTGAGGGCGCCGCCGTCGGCAAGCATCGTGACGGCCTTGACGTTCAATTCCTCCATGACGATGGCCTGCATCGCCTCGAGGGCCGCCCGGTCGGCGGCATCCGGGGCCACGACCTTCATTTCGGCGAGCGGCTGGCGCACCTTCAGGTTGTCCTCGTTGCGCGCGGCGCGACCGAGTTGGACGACTCGCATGACGAAGCCCATGCGGCGTTCGAGCATCTCGTCGAGCTTTGCCGTATCGACAACGGGATAGTCGCACAGATGAACGCTGCGCGGCGCCTTCGGATCGACCCGAACGACCAGGTTCTGATAAATACTTTCAGCTATAAACGGCGTGAAGGGCGCCACGAGCCGCGAGAAACCAACGAGAATCTCCCACAGCGTGACGA
>JAGOCE010000252.1 GCA_017998915.1 Candidatus Ozemibacteraceae bacterium | reverse complement strand
TCGATTTTCGCCCGGGCTGTTCCCGAACAGAAACTTCGGCTCGTGCAGGCGCTCAAGGCGAACGGCGATGTGGTCGCGATGACCGGCGACGGCGTGAATGACGCCCCCGCTCTGAAGGCCGCCCACATCGGCGTTGCCATGGGCGGCCGCGGCACGGATGTCGCCCGCGAGGCGTCGTCACTGGTGCTGCTCGATGACAACTTCACCTCGATCGTCCAGGCCGTCAGGCTTGGCCGCCGCATTTTCGACAACCTGCGCAAAGCGATGTCCTTCATCGTTGCCGTTCACATCCCGATTGCCGGCCTGTCGCTGCTTCCTGTCCTGCTGAAATGGCCGCTCCTGCTGCTCCCGGTGCATGTCGTCTTTCTCGAGCTGTTCATCGATCCGGCCTGCTCCGTCGTGTTCGAGGCCGAAGCCGAAGAACCGGACATCATGAGCCGCCCCCCGCGCACCGAGAACGAACCGCTGTTCGATCGGAGCACCGTCATTCACAGCATCCTGCAGGGCGCCTGCATCCTGACTCTCTCGCTGATCGCCTATGTCGTGGTGTCGGGCGTCAGCCGGTCCGTCGACGAGGCGCGCGCCGCCTGTTTTATAACGCTTGTTATGGGAAACTTCGGGCTTATCCTGAGTAACCGGTGTCTGCAGAAAAATTTCATCTCCGCGCTCGGTCGGCCGAACAAGGCGTTGTGGTGGGTTCTCGGCGGAACCGGTGTCGCCCTTGTGCTCTGCCTGTCTCTGCCTTTCCTGAAGAGTTTGTTCAAGTTCGGTTCGCTGCATCTCACGGACCTCGCTGTTGCCTTCGGTGCCGGATGCCTCGCGATCGTCCTGAGCGAGTTTATCAAGCTCATTTTCCACCAAAGCCGCCCCGCGACGTCTTCCTGACGTTGGTCGGCATGATCCCCACCACCCGCAGTTTCTCGACAGAAGCGTGCGGGTGATCTTTTCGCCGTATGTGCTGGTGATGAAAAATCCCGCGGGGTGATTCCCGACGAGATTCCTGAGCGTGTCGGAGAGACGTCAGAATTTGTAGATGAAACTGCTCTGAAGGCGGGTGTCGTCGCCGTCCAGGCGGTTCTTGTAGACCGTCTCGATGCGCATGTACTCGAGGCCCATCTGGACCGCTTCGTTGAGGTCGTAGAGAGCGTTGATCCAACGACTGCGATTCCTGGCGCGGCTGGCATTGTTTGCATTGGGCAGAAGCTCGTCGTCGGGGTTGTCGACGCTCATGCCGAGGTTGTAGCGCCACTTCTGGAAGGGGCCGACGTTGAACTCGAACCAGCCGCCCTTGCTCTCGAGAGGCTCGGCGTTGAAAAAGCGGCCGCCGAACGCGGCGTTGTTGAAGAAAGTGCCCGAGGCGCTGGTGACGATGATGCCGTTTCCGACGCCGCCCTGGTACTCGTCGAGGTTCCTGCCTTCCCACAGCTCGCCCTTGAAGGCGAAACGCCTGTCGAGAGCGATGTTCAGATCGATCCCCTTGGAGCTGCTCTTGACCGAGACGTTGTCGCCGGCGGCATTATAGTCATACTCGTCGTTGCCCGAGTGACCCCAGACGCCGATGGTGCCCTTCTGTCCCTCGCTAGTCGGGAAGGTGTAGCCGATGCGCCCCTGGAACGCCGGCGAGCCAGAGTCGGCGCCCGTATCAGGCGAGTTGCTGAACGTGGTAGCGTCGCCGACTTTGCGGGAGGCCGCGATCTGGACGAGGATCTTCCCGTCACCGGCCTTGAAACCCTTGCCGAGGCGAAGCTGGGGGTGGCGGAATCCGATGTTGCCGGCCTGCCAGGCGACAGTATAGTCGAGAGTATTTGGGTTCTGAGGTCCGATAAGGTCCCATGTCTGTCCCATCAGGAGGCTGACGTCCTCCGGCCAGTCGACCTGGAAGAATGCATGCCGGGTGCGGACCATGGCGCTGTTCTCCGCGCCGCCGCCGTAGAGATCGACCTCGTATTGCCCGCTGACGTTGGCCTTGCCGGCATTGGGGCCCTTGACGTTGAAGCCGAACCGGGTCTGGTTGATGGTCTGGCTGAACTGGCGATCATCCGGGGCCACCGCGCTCTCGGAAAGCGCCCAGCGCGCGAAGTTGCCGGTGTCGGAGCGGGCCTTGTCCCACGCCATGTCGAGCTTGAGATACCCGAACAGGTCGATATGATACTTGGACGTGATGACCGGTTTGGCCGGCACTGCCGGCTTTGCCGGAGCGGCCTGGGCCGCCGGGGTGGCCGGCTCGACCGGGGCAGCCGCGGAGGGCTGGGTTGACAGCTTTGCGTTGATTTCGACGAGGGCTTTCTCGAGAGCATCGACGCGATCGCGAAGCTGCGCGTTCTCAGCCTGCAATGCCTCGATCTGGGAAACCGTGGCATGCTGGGCCCAGGCCGGGGTGATGGCAAACACGATGCCGAGAACCATGATCAGTAGAAAAGAGCGTTGCATGTCTGTCGACTCCTGAAAAAATTAGGCCCAGTGGGCCGGGCGACGCGGTTGCCGCCACCCGGAAAATAAAACCGAACACGTCGGCTGGTTCATATACCCTACTTCAGATGCTTTGGGAAGAAGAAGTATCTAAAAATGAAACCCTTCCCAGGTCGATCGTTCGAAATGATCCGTCAGGATGTGGAAAATCCAGCGTTGGAATTTCCGCGCGGAAGGGGGCGCATCTCCTCGTCTCATGTGTTCGGCGACGACTATCACGGGTGAAATATATTGTATTGTTCGACATGATACGGCCGTCCGCCCTGAGCTTGTCGAAGGGCGAGAGCATGTGTGCTCCGACAGGCTCAATATGAACGGGATCGAGTATGCGGGTGATTGCCGTGTTCCTTATGAGACGAGTTGATGTTGACGAACTCTTTGCTCTCAGGCACAATTTTCGCATGAAATCCTCTCTCGATGCCGGGCCCGTTTCCGATGAATCCCGAACGACGGGCTCGTTTTCCCGGGGTTGCATGTATCTCCTCACCCGAAGGTTTGCCGTATCCTGGCTCGTTTTGGTTGCCTGGAGCCTGTTCATGTGGGGAACGGGCAGCATGACGCTGTTTCATACATACTGGCCCGTATCGCTGACCATGACGCTGGGTTCGTTCGTCGCGGGGGCCACCGCGGAGGGTGGCGGCGCGGTCGCCTTTCCCGTCTTCACAAAGGTGTTGCATATTCCGTCCGATACGGCACGCGATTTCGCCCTCGCCATCCAGTCCGTCGGGATGACCTGCGGCGGCCTCATCATCATCCGCAGCGGCTACGCCTGGCTTCCGCACGTGTTCGGTTGGACGCTCGCCGGCGCCGCGGTGACGCTGATTCCAAGCCTTCTCTGGCTGGCGCCGCTGGTGCCGCCACCGTATCCGAAAATCGTCTTCACCCTCTTCACCCTGTGCTTCGGGTATTTTCTCCGGAACGCCAACCGGCGGAAGAGAAATATACAAAATAATATAGATATACCACCCGGCCGCCGCTGGTTCGGATTTTTTCTGACGGGAGCCCTGGGCGGGCTGATCTCGTCGCTCGTCGGAAGCGGCGCCGACGTTCTTCTCTTCGTCGTGCTCTGTCTGCGCTATGACATCGACGAGCGAATCGGAACGCGGACGACCGTCATTCTGATGGCGTCGGTCTCGACGATCGGCTTCCTGTTCAGGTTGCTGTCGGGAACCCTCGCTCCCGGCGTGTTGCCGATGTGGCTGTGCTCCGCTCCGATCGTGGCTTTCGGGGCCCCGCTGGGGGCCGCTTTCTGCTCGTGGCAGGCCCGGGAAAACGTCGTCCGGTTCCTGCTCGTCCTGATCGGCATCGAATTCGTCTCGACCCTCCTACTGGTGCCCTTCGACCGGGCTGCCGTCTGCTTCAGTCTCCTGTTCGTCGCCGTCGCACTGACCTGCATGCGATTCTTGAAAAAGGGATGTACCGACCTTCCGGGTGGAGGATGAGCCGGCTTCAGCCCGTTCGGCGGAGTTGGTCGGGATAGCCGAGCGACCGGCCGACGATGAGAAGCGGGGACGTTCCCGCGATCAGGGCGACCCATTCCGTAAGGGAGAGCGGCACGGTTCTGAACATGGCGCCCCCCCACTGGACGATGGCCGCTTGGGTCAGGAGAATCGCGAGCAGCATCATACCGAACCACCGGTTTTCCCCGAGCCCTAGCCAGGGCGGCCGCCGGGCGCCGAAACCGCGGGCGTTGACGAGGTTCCAGAGCTGGACCAGCACGAACAGGCAGAAAAACCACGTCAGGTGGCGGGCGTCGATGCTTCCGTCCGGGCTTTGCCAGTGGCGCAGCGCGAGCAAAAAGACGGACATGGATAGCGCCGACGTCGTCAGGATCGCCTGGATCATCGACCCGGTAACGATGAAGTCGCGGCTTTTTCGCGGCGGGGCGTCGAGAATGCCGGTGTGCGGAGGCTCGGTCGCGAGAGCCAGGGCTGCAAATATATCCATGATGATATTTACCCAGAGCATCTGGAGAATCGTCAGCGGAAGGCGAACCCCGATGAACGGGCCCAGCAGGTTGATACCGAGGGCCATCAGGTTGACGGAAAGCTGGAACACGAGGAAACGCTGGATGTTGAGAAAGAGTGCGCGGCCCCACTTCACGGCCGAAAGAAGCGCGGGAAGCCCTTCGTCCGGCAGGATGAGATCGCCGGCAGACCGTATCCGCTCGGAGGCACCGTTGCCCATGACGAGGCCGATATCCGCTCGGCGCAGACTGGCGGCGTCCGCGTCATGGACGCCGACGGCGGCGACGACTTCGCCTCGCTGCCTGAGGAGGTCGATCAGTTTCGTGCGGTCCGCCCCGTTCGCGCGTGCGAGAACCGCGAGTCTGCCGGCCGCATGCGCGGCATGCATGCCGTCGAGCCTGTGCATGGCCTCTCCCGTCAGAATGCTTCCGCCGTCGGCGCCCGCCCCGCTGAGCCCCGCTTCACGTGCGACCCTGACCGCGCTTTCGGGACTATCGGACGAAACCAGTGTCACTCGGATGCCGGCACGGCGGCACTGATCAAAGGCGGCGGCCGTTTCCGGCGAGATGGACCCGGCTATCAGAACCGCTCCCAGCCACGTCAGATCCGCCGATGGATTGTCGGGATACGCTCCCGTTCCTTCGCGCATGGCAAAGCCGACCGTTCTCCCGCACGGGGAAAGACTCTCCAGGTGCTTTTCCAGGACGGCGCGAACCGGCGAATCCGCCTCGAGGGAAACGATATTCCCGTCGACGAGAGCGTTCTGGCATCGCTTCAGCAGCATGTCGCCCTTGGCTTTCACGTGCAGGCGCCAGACATTTGGCGAGTTTTTGTCCGCCGGATGACCCAAGGTCGCCATGAACCATGTGTCCGGGCCGGCCTGCCATTGGCGATACAGTTCAAAACCGCTCCGGTGGCCCATGTAGGAAATGCCTCGATCGCGCAGCCAGAACAGGAGCACCCCTTCGAGCGGATCCCCGATCGTGACGGGCGGATCCTCGCGACGCCGGGCGAGATGTGCCGTCGCGTTCACGGCCATGGCTTCCGCGAGAAGCCGATGAGGGACAGTTTCCGGGGATTGGAGCGAACTGCCCTGGAGGATATTTCCGACGCTGAGGTGCGGTTCCAGCATCCTTCCGGAATCACCCGTGCAGATGACGGTCACGGCCCCGATCGTCTCGCAGGCGTGGAGGCGGCGCACGAGGGTCCGGCCCGCGAGCAGTCGGCGCATCCCCCAGGCGAGACACAGCGTGATGCTCATGCTGAGCCCGTCGGGAACCGCGACGACGATCAGGGCGAGGGTCTGGAGAAAATCCTGCAGCAGCGCCGCCTCGAGCGACCGGCTGCCCCATGCCGCCGGAACGAGGGGCAGGATGCCCGCGGCAATCCCCAGGAACAGTCCTGCGCCAACGCAGATACCGCCCCAGCGAAGGCCAAGCCGCCAGGGTGGTTCAGCGAAGAGGTCTCTGCCCGTGACTTCGAATCCGAGAAGCCCCAGGACATCCAGCGCCGTGGGCAGCCAGAAAGGAAATGTCATTGATGCTATACCAATGCCGAGGCAGGCATGGGCCCATGCCTGGGCCGGGGTGAACGCGATGCTCCCTCCCAAGATGCGTCCTGCGACGAGAACCGTGAAAACGAGTGCGGATACGGTGATGCCGAAAAAGGCGATGGTGCGGGCGATGCCGTCGAGTTGAAGCCTGAGCGGGGACGGCTCTTCGCGTTCCGCCGCGGCTGCCGCCCCTGCCTGGCCCAGTTTCGTGGCGTCGCCGACCGAGGTGACCCTCATCACCCCGCGGCCGTG
>JAGOCE010000251.1 GCA_017998915.1 Candidatus Ozemibacteraceae bacterium | reverse complement strand
TCGCACGATCTTCGGCCGCAGGGTCGCCGCAGCCCACTCGCGCTTGTCGGATACCTGCCGGCAGGGAACGATATTGTGCGCATCCACTTCGACGAATGGAATATTAATAGCTTTCAATATACGTTCGCGCCATTCTTGCTTCGGCCGGAGGGGATCGAAATCGGTGACGAGTTCGGCGGCATCGATGCCGCGGAGAAACGACGGAAGGGTTTCCGCCGGGTCACCTTCGAGCAGATGAAAGGGAATACGGAGCCGCCTGAGATCCCGCTCGACCTCGCGCAGACCCCGAAGCAGGAAGTCGTATGCGCGTCGTGTCGAATCGAGAAAAGCCGGGGCCAGACAGAAAACGACCGCCAGGCCGCAGTCACGCCAAGCCGCATCTTCCCGTGCTGCAAGCAGGGCCCAGTTGTCTTTCACGCGCTGATCGC
Source organism: Candidatus Ozemibacteraceae bacterium (assembly GCA_017998915.1). Classification (GTDB taxonomy): domain Bacteria; phylum Muiribacteriota; class Ozemobacteria; order Ozemobacterales; family Ozemobacteraceae; genus MWAR01. The sequence goes on along the minus strand of JAGOCE010000251.1, from coordinate 5,834 downwards.
GCGACATCCAGTAGACGACCGGCCCTTTTCCGGGGCGTCCTTCGCGGAGAAGGTAACGACGACGCGCGTCGACGCCCGTCTTCACGCGGCGGGTCCGGATGAAGCGGGCGGCGTCGCCATCGACGCCACGGCATATCCGGCCCGGACGAACAGAGCCGCGCCGACACCGCAGATAACGATGCTCAGCCACTGGTCGCTGGTCAGCCCGAGCCAGGAGGGCGGGTTCAGCCTGATGAACTCGACAAGAAACCGTGAAACGCCGAACCAGCAGAAAAAGAACGCCAGCCGTCGCCCGGAGCCGGGTCGCCAAAAGGGGAGCAAGAGAACCCCTAGTAAGATGAAATGCGATATAGATTCATACAACGGGGTTGGATGGACACCGATATCGACAGGAACACTCTGACCGGGGAACAACCGCAGAAAATACGAGGTCAGCAGGTGATTCTTCGCGCTGAGCGTCGGCACGAGGCCGTTCGGAAAATGCATGGCGCACGAGGAAAATGTCGGGATCCCGTAACAGCCGTCGCCCGCGGCGATGCAGCCCAGCCGCCCTACGGCGTATCCGGCGCTCATTCCCGGCGCGGCAAGGTCGGCGGTCCGGAAGAACGGTTCGCCGGCGGCACGAACCCGCCACCAGCAGAGGACGAACGCCAGAATATAGCCCCCGATGACCGAGAAACCGGTCGATCCGAACAGGGTGGCGATGGGCGCCTTCAGGAACTGCTCGGGGAGTTCTATGATATACAGGATCCGCGATCCCACGAGGCCGCCGACGATCGCCAGAAGGTAGATATCCCACGCCAGGGCGGGGTCAGCTCCGTTTTTGCGGAACTCGCGATTCGTGAAGAAGATCGCCGCGAGAAACGCCAGCGCGAGAAGGACGCCGTACGAGCCGATACGGATCGGGCCATATTGAAAGAGGATCGGATGCATGAGCCCAGCATATCACACCCGGGATCATGAATGCCCGGGTGTGATGCAGCCTCGAATAGGATCCGAGACGGGTCGGACGATCAGAAGGTCAGGCTCCGCGCCGTGGCGAGCGCCTCGTCGAGGCGTTTCTGCGCGGCCTCGGGGCCTCCTGCCAGCGTCGGCTGAATGTTGATGAACGTGGGATCTTTCAGGCCGATGAAGCCCAGCATCGTTTTCAGGGTCGGCACGACGAGATCCATCGCCTCGCCGCCGCTTCCCGGGCCGTAATCGCCGCCGCGGGCCGTGACGACGACGACGCGCTTGTCGCCGGCCAAGCCTTCCACGCCGTTCGCCGTGTATCTGAAGAGGTAGCGAGGCTGGAGGATGACATCGAAGTAGTGCTTCAGGACGTAGGGGATGCCGAAGTTCCACATCGGGCTGTCGATGACGACCACGTCGGCGGCCTTGAACCGTTCGATATGGGCCTCGACCGGCTTCCAGGCGGGCCGGGTCTCTTCGTCGAGTTCCTTGCCGCTGAGCAGGCGGTATTTATTGTTGACGGTATTCAATGTCAGCCGGGGGAGTTCCTCGGCGAACAGGTCCAGCGTATCCACCTTCCCGTCGGGATGCTGCCGACGAAACTGCTCGACGACGGCGTTTCCGACGCGCTGGGAGAACGAAGCCTCGCCGCGCGGGCTGGCGATGATATGAAGCAGGGTTTTCATGGTTATTCTCCTGTCGGGTGATTCTATTTCAAAGTGTATCATTTTTTCAGACCGAGTTTTTTGCACAGGCGGGCGAGCTCTCTCTGCTCGCCGGCCGTCAGCACCGCCATCTCGGAGGTGATCAATTTCGCATGGGGGGGTAGCAGGCGTTCGATGAGGTCTCGCCCCTTCAGTGTCAGGGCGACACGTTTCACGCGACGGTCATTCAAACCGGATCGGCGCTCGACCAGGCCGTCGCGTTCGAGATTGTCGATGACGAGCGTCAGGTTGCCGGCCGTCTTGAGGATCTTGCGCCCAAGCTCACCCGGGCTCAGAGGCCCGAGATGATACAGCGATTCGAGGACGCCGAACCGGCTTTCGGTCAACCCGGCCGACGAAATGACATCCCTCGTGCGCCTCGACACCGAATCGGCCGCCCGCAACAACTTGATGAAGACGTCAAGCGCCCGCGTCTCTTCCGGGGTTCCCTTGTAGTGCGTGCCCATCGCGCAACTCCTTTAATATCAAAATATTCAATATTAAAGTTATGTCAAGCGAATTCGTACTCGGCCGCCGAAAACGAGCGTCGCCGCCGGTCAGGCCCCGGCGGCGACGCTTGCGGAATCTATTTCAGGTGTCAGTTCGAGTTCGTGACGACGATGCCTGTCACCTGGGTCGCGGAAACCGTCTCGATCTCGAGCTCGGTTCCGGCCGGGAGCACGGCATCCTGGCCCTTCACGAAGGCGCCGCCGACGAGGCCGACCGGCCCCATCGCGAGATAGCCGAGCACTGACGCGCCGGCCGCCATGCCCAGTTTTTTCCGGTCGAGCTCGCTTCCAGCGAAGCCGGTGATCTTCACCGGAATCCCTGTCGAATCGATGCCGGGAATGTCATTGATCAGCAGCTTGATGAAGCCAGAACGGCCGAACCGGCCGCCACGCCGCACTTTCGCGACTTCGCCGATAACCGGGGCGCCCCGACTGACGACGAGGATGGAACGATCGATCACCAAGTCGCCGGCGAGGGCCAGCGACACCGGGTCACCTTCCTTCACGGCCGCGCTGGAGATCGGGGCGGTAAGCTTGACGCGAAACACCGTTCCGGCGGGAATCTTCACCGGATGCAGCGAGATGATACCGCTGTCGAGGGTCATCTGGATGAGCTGTTCCACGCGGAACGCGAGGGGTTCGGAGGACGCCTGTCCCGTGATCGAGGTGTCGAGCGCCGAGAGCCGCTCCGTCAGCTTTCCGCCGCGAGTCTCGCGAAACAGTTTCCACTCGAGGAAGTTGAGCTTCATATCGAGCGAGGGCGTACCGGCCGAACCCTTGAACACGAGGCTGACCAGATTCGCCGCCCGATGGGAGGTCGAACGGCCCATGCGCCGGCCGAGCAGATCGGTTTCGAGCTTGCCGAGACGGGCCGCGGCATCGCCGGTCTGAACTTCGGCATAGACATAGCGCTCGAGCCGTTCGATGCTACGCATCTCGGCCGTCGCCGCCTTTTCGGCCGCATGTGCCGGCATGAGCGCCAAGGCGAACGCCAGCAGAACGAACAGAATTTTGGAAACAGAATGAGGCATGCTGCAGACCTCCGCAGTGTAGAGGGGCTGTGCACGGGCTGCGCGCAAGCTGCCCGGACCCGGCACATGCGAACCACGGCCGGCGGCCCCAAGGATATCAGGAATCGAGCCGCGCCGCCACCCCGGGAAAACGGCGTTGCAATGACGAGCAATGGCGGCAGCGCGATACGCCCCTGCGCATCAATTGGCCGACACGTTCGACGTATCCTGGCTCACGCAGAATGATACACATCCCTTCGCCCTGAGCTTGCCGAAGGGTGAGATCCACTCGCGCTTCGACAGGCCCAGCACGAACGGGAGTGAAACGTCCTTACGGAGCTTTCGGGCTCCTGCTGCGTTTTCCCGCCGACGCCTTGCCGCCATCCTTGTCTTTCTTTCCCGCTTTCGGAAGAAGCCCGTAAGGGGCGGGGCGATTTCCATGCACGATCATGATGTCACGTGCGCCAAGAGGGTCTTCGATGAGCATCCGGCTGAACGCCAGGAAAAGGCCGGCTTCCTGCTGATGCACCCGGACGTCCCGGCGCGCCGTCGGGGCGAGGGTCGCCTCGATATACGCAACCTGGCCGTCGTCGAAACCCTGAGCCGCCTCCTCGACGTTTTCCGTGAACCTGACGACGGGCCGGCTGAACCGGTCGGGGCCGGGCACCAACCCTTCTTGAAACAGCAGTTCCCCGGTTTCGGAGAAAAAGCGCGGGAACAGAGACGGCTCGAATGTCGTGCGACGCAGATCGATGATGACACGCCTGAGTAGTTCGCCCGTGGCCGATGCCGTATCCGCCGCGATTTCCGTCGCCGACGCGATCGAGGTCCACGAAGCCAGAAACGCCTTCGGTTCCTGCGGCCGCGGCCGCAGCGCCGCAAGATACAGCGCCGTCCGCAGACTCATTTTGCCCGCGAAGGGTAGTTCCATACGGCATCTGACAAGGCCGGTCATGTCGGGGTCGTAGAAGACCGGGTCGGTTTCGAGAAGCACCTGCCCCAACCGCTCCTTGAGAGCCGCGTTTCCGGCAATGGCGGACCTGACGGTCAGCCCCTCCATCAAAGGAACGTCGAGAATCGCCGCATAGGCATGGTGCATCGCATCCATCCAGGCACGCGCTTTCTCCTCTTCCTGCGACGTCGTCGGCTCCCAGGGCTGTCCGGCGATACCCCACGTCGTCACGATCTGTCGGCCGAAGTCCACCGTCACCGTTGCAACGGCAGGCAGATCGACGGCCCCCGCCTCGGCGACCCAAAGAAAACAAAGCGCCAGCAGCATGCCGGCGCAGTGTTGTATGCGCTGATATATATATCGCGTCATGCCGCCCCTTCCGTCAGTCGAAGGTCAGGTGGCCGCCCACGTAATGCTCCTGGACGACATCACCGGCATAATACGCATAGTCGAGCCGAACGTTGGGCAGCACGTGCATGCCGAAGCCCACCGTCAGCGTGCCGTTCCACGAGCCGACCCGCATGGTCAGGTCGTTCTCGATGAACTTTTTCTCGACGCCGACCCGGTATTGCTGTTCGTTCGTGCGATCGGAGTTGGTGATGTTCGTTGCGTCGGCCGAAACGATCGTTCCCTTGGTGAGCGTCAGGGCGCCGCCGAGATTCAGGCTCACGCCGTCGCGATCATTGCCAACTCCGTCAACGCGCTGCACGAGGTTATCGACCGTGAGGCCGCCCGTGATGCGGTCGTTGTAGTGATACATGAAGCCGAGCCCCAGCGACTGGGTATCGCGTTTGGCATGCGTACCGAGCGTTTTGATCCAGCGATCGGCCGTCGTCGCGCGGAGTTTGATGCCGCCGTACAGCTGCTCGCGGGCGAGCATCCGCCGCGCGATCGGGAAACGCGTCCCGAAGCCGATCTGAAGGTCCTCGATCTCACGTTTGACGCCGAGGAACTCGCCGCCGACACGCTGTCCGAAGCTCACGTCACGGTTGTCCTGGGAATAGGCCACGCCATAGCTGTATTTCGGCCGGCGGGCGACCGGCTCTTCGAGCACGTTATGCTCGAGATAATCCGTGATGGAGAAGGTATCTTTCTCCTCGTCCTCATAGATGTGGCCCGTGAATGCGACCGATGTCCAGTTGAACTCGTCGCGCTCGTTGACCTTCATCTGAAGCGACGCCTCGCGTCCCTGGATCTGCGACAGGCCGGCGGGGTTGTAGTAGGCCGCCGATTCGTCGTCGGACACGCCGAGGAAGGCTCCGCCCATGCCGCGTGCGCGCGCGGACTGCGCCGACGCGGGGGTCGCGAAGGCACAGAGCAGCATCGTACAGAGGATCATCGCCGTCAGGCGGATGGTTGTGTGTTGTTTCATGAGCTACCTCCTCAGGCGGGTCGGGTGCGGAAACCCCTGTTGATACATGACACCTCGTCTCTTTCTTCGTCACATTCGTGGAAAAAAATGAGGGTCGATATGTATTTCATTGCAGAAACGGCACGTTCCCGGCCAGTCAGGCGCACCTGGTTCACAACTGAATCAAGAAGTGCACGAAGGGCACGGAGATTCCATGGAGAAAGTCAGGGTTCCGCGAATAGCCCGGGCGCAGACAGCTTCACTCGCCGGTCGTGGGCGAGGCCTTGCGGATCGGCATGAAGCCGCTGGGAGCGTCGGACTTCTTCTTCAGCGGCTGGAACGAGCCGCTGGCCGGAG
>JAGOCE010000009.1 GCA_017998915.1 Candidatus Ozemibacteraceae bacterium | reverse complement strand
TCGCTGGAACAGGGGATACTCGAACAGGAGGCCGGAGAATCCCTTTCTGAATCTGAACCTGGCGAATGGGCGATACAGGGCGATGATCAGCCGAATTATTTTATAGTATAACGTATTTTCCGTGGGCAGGAGTTCGGCCTTCCGGTCGATGAAATACGACATGACCTGCATCATCTCGATGTCGCGCTGGATCGAGGGTGTATACCACGGTTCCGATTTGTCTCCTTCAGCCTCCTCGCAGGCCCATTCTTCCAACGTCGCCGGCGGCCGGTAGCCGTGTCGAGCCGCGACCTCGGCCATGACGGTCCCGGGGAGAGGATGGAACTTGTTCGGCTGGAATATGACGGCGCGGGGATTCTCATCGAGAACCCGCAGGAGCAGGCGGCGCGTCGCGGCCATTTCTTCGCGCGTCTCGCCGGGGGTCCCGACGATCCAGTTGTAGGCGGCGATCAGCTTTCCGTTCTTCGCCAACCGCCGGTTCGCCTCGATCGTGTCTTCGATGGTCACACCCTTTTCATACAGGGCGAGGATGCGCGGCGATCCCGACTCCAGGCCGACATGCAGGATCTCGGTGCCGCTCTCGGCAAGGGCGTCCAAGAACGCGTCGTCCATGCGCAGAATCTCGTTCACACGGGCCCCGCGGAAGCTCATCGGAATTTTGATCCGACGCCGCTTCAACTCTTCGATGATGCCCTTGATATGCTCGGGGTTCACGAACGAGTCGTCGTCGTAGAAATAGATCAGGCCGGCGTCGTATCGGTCCCGGAGATACTCGATGTGATCGACGACTTCCGTCGCCGGCAGAGGCAGCCATTTCGGCTTGTATTCTTTATACATAGCCGGTGATATACAGAACGCACACCGATAGGGACAGCCAAACGCGCTGTAGATCGGAAAGACGCGGCGAGATGTTCCGAAATGTGCATAGACGCCGTAGTCCGGGATCAGGTGATACGGAATCTCGCGAAACGGCACCGGTTCGAAGCCCCTGAACGGCTTCCTGCCGACGATCCGCCCTTCGTGGCGCGAATACAGGCCCGGAATATGATCGAGTTCGTCGTTCGTCGGCGTGTCATGCGCTGTCAGAGCCTGGCTCAGCCGGATGGCGGACGAGACGCCGGAGCCGCTGACCGCGTAATCGACAGCGGGATTTCCGAGAACCGTGTCGGGAGCGATCGTCGCAAGCGAACCGCCCCAGACGACGGGGTATTTCCCCGCCGACTTGACGGCGCGGCTGACCTCGAGAGCGCTGGCGACGGGCGCGCCGCCCATCACCGTGAGGCCGACCCACAGGACGTCGGCGTCGAGGGCTTTCACCACCTCGTCAGCGCCGTCTCCGGATGCGCGAAGATCGATGATCCGCACGTCGAAGCCTTCCTTGACGAGACCGGAGGCGACGTACAGCAGGCTCAGGGGCGGATGCCGGACGAACTCACCCGCAACGCCCATCGCAGGCTGGACCAGGATGATCTTACGGCCGGCCACGGAGTCTCTCATACAACCGGCTCATGATATACGCCTGAAATGCCGCGAGCACCGTGAGATGAAGGACGATCCACGTGATTCCGGTCGCGATGCCCCAGAATCCCGGCCCAATCAGGCCGAACATGGCAAGAAAAGCGCCGCCGAGGAGAAAGAGAATCGCCTGGGCGAAAATGCAGTGGCCGGGGCGAAACATCAAGCCCATGCTCAGGATCAGGAAAAAGGTGCGCAGCGAGTCCCTGACGTGGCGGACCTTGGAAATGCCCGTCCGGTCGCCATACCCGATTGGCACATAGCTGACGAACCGGTTCGTCATGCAGGAATAGACGGTCAGCGACGTCGAGAAGGAAAACTTGAGGCTGAACAGCTCACGACCGCTCGTGACGATGTCGCGCCGGAACAGCCGCATGCCGCTGTTCGGATCGGGTGAATGGTGACCCGTGAAATAGAGGATGATCGACCGCAGCAGGAGTCGCAGAGCTTTGACGAATATGGTCTGTTTCTCGATCCGACGCGCGCCGATGATCATGTCGTACATGCCGGTCAACGGCAGCATCTCTCCGAAGTCGCGCGGATCATATGTTCCGTCGGCGTCGATGATCGCGATCAGGTCGTGGCTCGCCCGGTCGATTCCGCTCAGGAGCGATCGCCCGTAGCCCGTATTCTTCGGATGACGCACCAGCATCGCCTCGGGGGGCACCGCCGTCGCCGTTCCGTCGGTGGAGCCGTCGTCGACGACGATCACTTCCAGCGGGCCCTGAAGCTTTCCCGTGAGGGCATCGAAAACCGATTTCACGACGGCTCCGATCGCCCTCTCCTCGTTGTATGCGGGAATGATGACGGACAGTCCGCCGCTTGTCATGCTTCAGATTTCCTTTCCGATACGACTGCCGGCTTCTCGAAGACGAACTCGATTTCCTCGAAGCCGCCGACCCAGTAGGCCCAGATTCTGGAACATGCCGACGGCGAAAGGGCGGCAGCCACATCGAAGAGACGTCCCAGCAGAAGCGCGGCACGGTATTGAAACGGGGAAAGGCAGGCCTTCTTCAACTCGGGCTGCGCAAACCACGTCAATCTCATCGACACGAGCCGGAGCTCGACTCCCGAATACCCTCCGGGGAACGAGGAATCGAAATACAGCGGGAACGACACATCGAAACCGGCTCTATGCTGCGGATGCGTGAAACCACGCGAACAGTGAGGAACCCGGATGGTCATGGTTCCGCCGGGTGCAAGAAGCCGCGCCCATTCGCGCATCGTTCCGAAAGCGTCAGGGAGATGTTCCAGCACATGGGAAGCGACGATACGATCGTATCCGCCCGTTTCCAGGGGATAAGGAAACGACGCGAGATCGAACCGGAGATCGGCGGACGAGGCAGGGTCTATATCTATATTTATATATCCATCTATTGGATATCGCCCACAGCCGAGATTCAGGCGCCGCGGCCGATCGTTTTCCCGTTGTTCGCTCATGCTGCGATTATACACCACCTCCGCCGGTCGAGTTCAGAATACTTGGCGGCCTGCACGCACGGCCGTCCCTTCCCCGCCATCATTGTGTATACTTCGGAAAGAGTCCCGGCCTTCGATACACGGGAGGGAGGAAGAATGACCCCGAATCAGCTGGATGGAATCCTACACCTGCTATTGATTCTGGCCCCTTTTGTCGCCGTTTTGCTGTTCATCAACGTGATCCTGCGAGGAGTGGCCTGGCTGGGCGGCTGGAGCAGCCTCGCAGCGATATACCCAGGCCGGACACAGACCGAAGGAGAGACATGGACGTTTCGAAGCATGCGATTCGGCTTCTGGGCGGCATACAACAACTGCGTGACGATCGGCGGCGACTCTCAAGGTCTGCACCTGTCGATGCCCTGGTTCGCCCGGGCAGGTCACGAGCCGATTTTCATCCCCTGGTCCGACATCCAGATCGCGGAAAAGCAAACCATCCTGGGTCTGTTTCCCGTCGTCAGTCTCGCGTTCAAAAAATGTCCCACCGTCCGTCTCCGCCTGCAGGCAAGCCTCCTGGGCCAAGTTCAGGCCGGCGCCCGAAGTCTTCGGGCAGCGGCGGCGGAGCATGTCGAGAGCAATCACTGACCCAGAATCGTCAAAGGGCTGCAAGCACGACGACGCCTGCCAGCAGCAGAAAACCGCCGGCCCACCGGCCGGCCGGACTGTCCCGTTCGAGAACGAGGTCATGTTCACCGGCCGAAAGATCCGCCATCATGGTTCCGTCCGCGTGATTCGCGAAGAGGCGTATTTCACGGCCATCGGCCGTTAACTGCCAGTTGCGATCGTAATGGGCCGCAATGCGGATCGTCGCGCCACCGCTCGCGACATCGATGCGAAACCTCGTCCCGGCAAGGCCAGGCTCTCCGGGATCCACCCGGCCTCCACCTCGGACGACCGATACGGAGAAAAGCGACATCGCATGGGGCTGTCGGGCGACGGCCAGTGGGGCATGAAAAGGTTTGAATGCCGGGGCCACCGCTCTCCCCTCATTTATATAGTATTCGATATCTGATGGTCCGAACGGCTTGCTTATCCCCGCAAAAACGGCGGAAATAGCCGGAAGTCCGCCGAATGCCGCCAGAAACAGGATCGGCACGGCAATTCCCGGGAGTCTCCTTCCGGCCATCCGGACACAGGCGAATCCCCCCTCGGTCAGGGCGGGGGTGAGGAGAACCTGGGCTGGAATCAGCAGGCGCCAGGAAAATTCGAGAAGTTCCGCAAGCGGCGAAAGCAGTTGCCAGAAGGGCATGGAACACCGGAACATTGCCAAACAGGCGAAGAACCCAACCAGCTCGCACGGAAGAAGGTTCCTCCTGCGAACACATGTCGCACCGACGATCGCGAGGCCCAGCACGATCAACACCGCCAGGAGGATCCAGGACCGCAGGAACCGGAACAGAACCCAGCCGTATTCGGAGTGGATCTGTCCGCCCCTCCCCAGGAGACAATCGAGGGCCGGCATCAATCCCTGTATCCGACCGATTTCGACCGAGGCAGCTCCACTGTCGTCGTCTATGTCCGACCGATATACCTCGTCGATGAAAAGCGACTCGATTCCTGGCCTGATCTTTTTCCTCTCTTCGAAATGCGCCTCCTTCATCGAGAGCATCGCCGGCAGCAGAAAAGGAGCGGCCAGGCATCCGCCGATGGCGGAAGCCGCAAGAAACATGACGAATTGCCGCGCCGAGCCCTCCATGAGAAACCGTATGACGGCAACGAGGCCGGCAAGGCACATGCAGACGAATGCCATCTGGAGATGCGTCCAGCACAAGACTCCAGTCGCAACCGCCAGCCGGCGGATGTTCGTCCTCATGCTCGCCAGCACGCAGGGAAAAAGCAGAACCGCACACAGGTGCTGGAAGAAGAAGTTATGATAGAGATGCATCGCAACGCCGGGGCCGGAAACGAAACACAGGCTTCCGACGATCCTGCGTGGCCAGGAAAGCCCTTCCGACCTGAGAAAATCCCGCATTCCCCAGGACCCAGCAAGCGCGAACGCGAGCACGGTCAGCTTGAGCGATGTCTCGAGCAAGCAACCCATCAGCATGAAGAAGGATGTCAGAAGCAGGGGAATCTGCCCGATGTACCGGAAGGTCAGGGCCCCGAAACCGTTGAAAACAAAGGGGTCCCAGTCAGGGAACCCCTTCGTCGAAAACAGGACGAGGGCATAATCGTTCGAGATCCTCAGGTGGAGGGGCATATCGATGGCGGCGGGAACCCCGGACTGGAGAAGATACGCCAGAAAGAGCGGCAGCACGGGCAGCACGGTTTCGATGAACGTCCCGGTTGCCGTCGCATTCCGCAGATGCGCCGACAGGTTTCGAAGGAACGAGAAAACCGGCATGCGGGGCTGCGCACTCCGAATGCCGGCTTCCATAGAATCTTTCCTGCCTGGAATCAGACCGGGCGCTTCGCGAGGCCGCGTCGGACAAGGTCGTTCACGGCGAACGAGGCGACGTCGTCGGCGTATTTCCCGGGGCCGAACCCGGCGTCGTAGCCAAGCTCCTTGGCCAGTTCGTGGGTAATGCGGGGGCCGCCGCAGACCAGCACGAGCTTGTCGCGCAGCCCTTCGGCCTCGAGCATCTCGACGAGCTCGGTCAGGTTCTGGATATGAACGTTTTTCTGCGTGACGGTCTGGGAAACGAGCAGCACGTCCGCCTTCAGTTCGACCGCCTTTTTCACGAACTCCTCGTTGGTCACCTGGCTGCCGAGGTTGTATGCCTCGATCATCTCATACCGTTCGAGGCCGTAATGGCCGGCGTAGCCCTTCATGTTCATGATCGCGTCGATGCCGACCGTGTGGGCGTCGGTGCCCGTGCTGGCGCCGATGATGACGACCTTGCGGCCGATCCGGTCTCGGATGAACTCGTTCGTCTCGGGCATGCTCATCACCTGGTTGTCGACCGTGTGAACCTTGATCGCCGTATAGTCGACAGTATGCTCACAGGTGCCGTAGACGACGAAGAACGTGAACTGAGCGTCGAGGCTCTTGTGATACACCACCTGCGGCTCGCGAAGCCCCATCTTCTCGGCGAGCTGGGCGGCGGCCGCGACGGCGCGGTCGTCATCGGCGACGGGCAGGGTGAACGACACCTGCGTCTTGCCGTCGTTCATCGTGTCGCCGTAGGGTTTGACGCGGGCCAGATCGAGGGTCTTGTCGAAATCCTTCTTCGATGTCGAATACAGGCCGCTGCTCATGATTTCTTCCCTCCCAGCATCAGATCGATGAACGGATTGACGTATGCGGTGTCTTTCTCGACGACTCCATCGAGGCCCTTGCCGCCGTTGATCGGCCGCTTCACGCCCGCGAATTTGCCTTTCTCGAGGGTCTTGAACAGCCCATCGCGCTCGATCTCGGCAAGCAGCCGGGCGGCGTTTTCCAGGACCGTGTGCGCGCGCTGTTCGATGATGCCGCCTTTCTTGAACTCGATCTCGTCGCCGAGTCCTTCCATCGTGCTGAATATATATCGAGCGTTTTCGATGGCCAGATACCGATCCGACATGAAGGGCGTGTGGATCGCCTCCGTGAGCATACCCAGCAGGCAGATGCGCTGGTTCGTCATCGTGGTGACCATGTTGAACAACGCGTCCTGCACGTGGCCACGGAAGATGTTGCCGGTCATGAACTTGGTCGGCGGCATGTATTTGAGGGGCGCACGCGGAAAGATCTCGCGGGCCATCTGCGCCTGCGCCAGTTCGTAGAGAAAGCCCTTTTTCAGCTCGGGGTCCATCTCGAACGCGTGGCCCAGGCCCATCTGTTCCTCGGGGAGGCCGGCCAGCACGGCGAACTGCTCGTTGATGAACTGCGAGGCCAGGACGGTGTGCGCCGCCTCGAACGCGTCGTCGGTGGTCAGGTAGTTGTCCTCGCCGGTGTTGATGATGACGCCGGCGAACCCGTTGATGATGCGCGAGAAATACTGGTCGACCATCGTACGCTGCATGTTGATGTCGCGGAACAGGATGCCGTACAGCGCGTCGTTGAGCATGACGTCGAGCCGTTCGAGGGCGCCCATCGCAGCGATCTCGGGCATGCACAGCCCGGAACAGTAGTTACAGAGCCGGATATACCGCCCGAGTTTCCCACCCTCCTCGTCGAGAGCGGCGCGCATGAGCCGAAAGTTTTCCTGCGTGGCATAGGTGCCGCCGAAGCCTTCGGTCGTGGCCCCGAACGGAACGTAGTCGAGCAGGCTCTGGCCGGTCGTTCGGATGACGGCGATGACGTCGGCGCCCTGTTTCGCCGCGGCACGGGCCTGAACAATATCTTCATGAATATTTCCCGTGGCGACGATGACATACAGGAGCGGTCCCGTTTTGTCGCCGACGGCGCGCAACGAATCTTCTCGCCGGGCCCGGTTCGTGCGGATACGTTCGACGGTCACGCGGGCCAGTTCCAGCGCCTTCGCCCGAACATCGAACAGATCGCCCATCGGAAGAGCGGCCAGGTCGAGCTCGCCGTTCGACGTGCGTTCGGCGATCTGCTGAGGGGTGAGGCCGGTTTTGAGGACCGCGTTTCCGATCGCATTCGCGGCGCCCATCGCCAGCTTGCCGGCCTTCTGCAGATGCGTAACCACGACGTTCGGCAGTGGCACCTCTTCGGCATCGACACCGTCGACGCCCAGAAGACGCAGTACGGCGCGCTCGACGGTCACCGTCGTGTGCCGGTCGATGAACTTCTGGGTGTCGAGGGCGATCTTGTGGGCAAGCTCACGCGCCTCGGCGACCCGCTTCGGATCGAGATTCAATTTGCTTTGTGACATCCGATGCACCATTCCCTTCCTTCGTTCAGTCGCGAAGCTTCGCCCGGGCCAGCTCGAGGAGCTCCCCGTCGAGGCCGAGCAGTTCCGCCACCCGCACCGCATCGCGCGGCGGGGGGCTGTCCCACTCGACCCGTTCGAGCCGATAGTCCATGTGCTCCTGCAACTGGTCGAAACTCCGCTCTTTCTGGATGTCGAGCCGGCTGCGCAGTTCCTCGAAGTCGGCCCGTTTCAAACCGATCACCTGAAAATGTCTCATCCCCTTCCCCACCACGTTGCCGTAATGTGTCGAGGCGAGACAGAAGCCATTATACCGCGAGACGTATTCGAGAAGCGCACGCATCAGCGCCTCGCCCTCTTCCGGGTTCGTGCCGCGCGCGAACTCGTCGAGAGCCGCCAGCCCCATGCCGTGCCGCATCAGCCCGAGCAGGCGCCCGACCTCGGTCACCTCGGCTCCGAAGGTGCTCAGCCCCTGCTGCACCGACTGAAGATCGTCCGAAAGATAGAAGAGATACTCCAGCGGAGGCATTTCGAGCCGCGCAGCGGGGACGAAAAATCCGCACATCGCCAGCGCCGCGTGCAGTGTCACCGTCGCCAGCACGACGCTCTTGCCGCCCATGTTGGCACCGGTGATCACGTTCGCCCCCGCTCCCAGCTCGACCGAGATCGGCACGAACGCCCTGCCCCGCCCGGCGAGTTCGGCCGCTACCATCGGGTTGACAGCATCATCCAGAAAAAATGCGCGATGACATTCTGACACGTCCGGCCTGACGCAGTTCAGCTTCAGGGCAAGAAGCGCTTTCGCCAGCAGGAAGTCGAACCTCCCGACGACGGCGACGCAGTCATCAAGCGCCGGCAGGGAAGTGCGCAGACTGCCTGTGAGGGTTCGGCGCACCTGCTCCTCCGCCTGACGCTCCTGGACAACCAGCTCGCGCCGGCGGTTCATCAATTCTTCTCGCCCGCCGGCTTCGCCGCCTGTCGAACCGTTCAGGAGCTTTCTTTCGACGTCCTGTTTGGAAGCGCGTATCGAAGCCAGTTCCGGTGAATATGCATCGGCGAGGAAGAACGACCTCGTCACGGTCTGGCCAGGATTCAGAGCGGTGACGACCGCAGACACGTCGGGTATCACAAGTCTCGCAGCCGATATTCCGCAGGCGACAACGAGCGGCTGCAGGTCACCGGCATTGATGGCAAAGTTTTTCAACTCGAACAGATCGACCTCGTCGAGAATCCGGCTCTCTTCACCAAGCCGGCCAAGGGTTCCCCGGATCTCCTTGAACCGTTCGAGAACAAGCCGGACATCCTCGACCCACGCTCCGTTCGCACGGCACCAGGCAAGAAGTTCTCCGACCACATCCAACTCGCGATTCAGGGCCTCGATATCTTTTACCGGGAACGGCGCAACCGATTTCTTTCGCTCCCGCCCGAAGGGAGTGAGCGGCTCGCACCGACCCATCACCCAGGTGAAGCCGATCCGCTCCTCCTGTTCCCGCCTAAATCCCGGCAGCATACCAGCCTCCGATCACATCCATGAGCGGCAGGGAAATTGACCCAGCCAGCGTTTCCATGAGGGCTGGAGAAGAACCCGCTCCGGCTCCACCTGGTCCGGGGTTCACCGTCACGCCGATCACGGCGAGCTGCCGGGCGACACGCAGGTCGAGGCCGGCAGCTCGCAGGCGCTCCCGGCGACGTTCGTCGAGGAACAGGCGGGTGCCGTCCTCGACGACCAGCTGCAGACCGGCCCATCCCGCGTCGCGCCCCGCCGGTTTTCCTCCGAGAAGTCTGTCCACGGTCTCGTTCGTCAGGGCGCCACGAATGCCGATTCCGAGGGTCGATTCCGCAACCGAGGCGGACAAGTCTTTTATTCCATCGACAGTTGTATACGTATGCGTTTTTTTCACGTCCGCATCGATAACGAGAAGCTTCGCGGCATGACCGGAGATGTCGCAGTCCTGGAACTGTTCGGATATGCTGGCATCGGCCGCGGAAAGCGTCAACTGTTCGAGAATGCGGCGGGCGTCTCCCACGCAGGCATCGACGGATTTCGTCGGCTCGGGTCTGACCGTGAACACCGCGGCACCGCCCCCCTCCTGTGACACCAGGCTCAATCGCCCCTGGGAACCGTCGACGAAGACCCGCCGAGCGCCATGGGCCTCGAGAAGCCGGCAGACATGCGCCAGGTCCGTCACGACCGAGGGGCCGGCGAGCTCGATCCAGCCGCCGCTGTGCGCTTTCACGATCAGCACTTCGCCAAGGGGGGTATGAATGCCCGTATCCGCCAGGATTTCGCGGGTGATGTCCCCGTGGGCGAGACAGCCCGATGCGGTCGCGAGAACCGCTCCGCGCGGCACGGTCATCACGGCCCGGCTCCGTTCGGAAGCCCCATTCAGCGCGGCGCCATCGACGCCCACCGACGTCACCCCGACCGGCTCGCCCGCATGGGCATCGAGAAACGCCTGCAGCGCCGTCGTCTTGCCCGTCCCCTGGCCCGTCCCGACAAAGGCGAGACTCGAATATGCCGACGACAACGTCCGGAGCTTCGCTCGAAGCTCCGTCTGCGACAGCCGTTCCACGCACCTCACCACGTTCCCGAGCCCCATAAATATGACATTCTATTTTGCCGCATCACCACGTCTCTTGAGGGGCGGGTTCCGAACCTGCCCCTCCACATGCGTGAAGAGAAGTTCGGGCGCACCCGAGAGTGCGCCCGAACCAGAGGGTCAATGGTCGTTTCCGGCTTTGCGCTTCTTGCCGCGCAGCTTCCGCTGAGTGACCTCGGGCTCGAGGGCGATCTTGCGATGCGACAGCCCCGCGATGCCTTCGAGTTTCACTTCCCTCTCGCCTCGGCACACGTCGCACCGGCAGCCGGGCTTGTAGTTGCTCGGCTCCTCGTAGCACGAGATGACACCTTCGAAGTTCCGCAGGATCACCTTGTTGTATCCGTGCGAGATGGCGTAGTCGGGCATGACGGGAATCTTGCCGCCGCCTCCCGGCGCGTCGACGACGAACGTCGGCACGCAGAAGCCGGACGTGTGGCCGCGCAGCCCCTCGATGATGTCGATGCCGACCGCCACCGGCGTCCGGAAGTGGGAGAGGCCCACCGACAGGTCACACTGGTAGATGTAATACGGCCGCACCCTGGCCCTCACCAGGCCGTGAACGAGCCGGCGCATCACATGCACGCAATCGTTGATGCCGCGCAGCAGCACCGACTGGTTGCCGAGCGGGATGCCGGCATTCGCCAGCATTTCGCAGGCCCGGATCGACTCTTCGCTCAGTTCGTCGGGATGGTTGAAATGGGTGTTGAGCCATATCGGATGATACTTTTTCAACATCTCGACCAGGGCTGGCGTGATGCGTTGCGGCATGACGACCGGCGTGCGCGAACCCAGCCGGACGATCTCGACGTGCGGAATCGCCCGCAGTTTTTTGATGATGATCTCGAGCTTGTCCTCCGAATACAGCAGGGGGTCGCCGCCCGAGAGGAGCACGTCGCGGATCTGGGGCGTATTCCGGATGTATTCGATGGCGGCATCGATCTGGGCCATCGGCAGGGGCAGGTCGGTCTGGCCCGCGAACCTGCGCCGGGTGCAGTGCCGGCAGTACATCGCGCACTGATCGGTGATCAGCAGCAGCGCCCGGTCGGGATACCGGTGCGTCAGCCCCGGCACCGGCGAGTCGCCGTCCTCGTGCAGGGGGTCGACCAGGTCGGACTCGGACTTGTACAGCTCGTCGACCGTCGGAATCGCCTGTTTGCGAATCGGACATGCCGGATTGTCGGGATCGATCTTCGAGAGATAATACGGCGTGATCGACATGCGAAGCGACTGCAGGCACTTCTGGATGCCCTCTTCCTCTGATTTGGTCAGAGAAATGAATTTTTTCAGCGACTCGACATCCGTCACACGGTTCGCGAGCTGCCAGCGCCAGTCGTTCCACTGTTCGTCGGTAACGTCCTTGAACAGTATGTTTCTGCGGTTCACAGCCATGTGTCGTTCCCCGTCAGGCCGTGTAGGATTCGCGGAAGAGCTTCATCAGGGCCGGGCTCTCGCGCAGCAGCTGAAGCGTGATTTCGGCATGGTCCTTCGTGTAGCCGTTGCCGATGATCATGTCGACGTCCTTGCCGACGCCCTCGGCGCCCAGAGCGGCTTTGGTGAAGCTCGTCGCCATCGAGAAGAAGTAGACGATGCCGCCGTCGCGCACGGGCAGAATGCAGGACATCTCGGAGTTCGGCACGTTCAGGCAGTTGATCGTGATGTCATACTCGACGCCGCCCGAGGCTTCCATCGCCTTGGTCAGCACGTCCATCGGATCCTGGGCGTTGGCCTTGATGACGTGGTGGCAGAAGCCGAGGTCCTTGAGGCGCTGAATGTTCTTCTCGCTCTGGCCGATGCCGACGACGAGGCCGGTCGGGCCGACGCGCTTGCGGGCTTCGTAGGCGCACAGGATGCCGGACTTGCCGGTTCCGCCGAGGATCAGGACCTTCTGGCCGGGGCGGACGAGCTTCGCGGTCTGGGCAGGGGCGCCGGCGACGTCGAGAGCCGCCATCGCGGCCGCCTCCGGTATATCGGTCGGTATTTTTGCATACAGGCCGGTTTCGAACAGGATCGCCTGGCCCTTGATGTCGACACGATCGATCTTCATGTGGACCTTGTCGATCGAGTCGATGCGCAGCGGCGTCTGGGAAAGCGAAACCAGCGTCACGATCTTGTCGCCGGGCTTGAGCGCGATCTTCTTTTCCAGTTTTGGGCCGATCTTGGCAACCTTGCCGATCAAAACGCCGCCCGAGCCGGTGACCGGGTTCTTCATCTTGCCCTTCTGGCGCACGATCTCGCAGATGCTGGCCTTGAGCTTCTCCTCGTCGCCGCCCGCGGCTTCCTTCAGCTGATGAAAACTGGCCGAATCGATATTCAGCGCCTCGACATCGATCAGGATCTCGTTGTCGAAGATATTCATGTCATTGGAAACGACATCCGCCGCCTGCGGCAGGACGCCCTTGGGCTCGATAACGCGATGGGTTCCGTATTTGCAGCCTGTCTTCATAATCTCTCCTTCTCGTGATGTCTGGCGCGCCGTCAGAGCGCCATGGGTTTGACGTGCTCGGAAATGATCAGATCGGCATCGGTCAGCGACTTGATCTCCTCGATCGTCACGTCGGGGTGGTGTTCGCGGAGGACCAGACCGCTCGGCCGAACATCCATGACGCCGAGTTCGGTAACGATCATATTGACCTCGTGGTGCGCGGTCAAGGGGAGCTTGCACTTCTTGAGGATCTTCGGCCGCCCCTTCTCGGTATGCAGCGTCGCGACGATCACCAGCTTCGCGCCTGAGACGAGATCCATCGCGCCGCCCATGCCCGGCACTTTCTTGCCGGGGATGATCCAGTTCGCGAGGTTGCCTTCCTGGTCGACCTCGAGCGTGCCGAGAATCGTGGCATCGACGTGGCCGCCGCGGATCAGCGAGAACGAGGTCAGGCTGTCGAAGAACGAGCCGCCAGGCAGGATCGTCACGTTCTGGCCGCCCGCATTCTGGATCTGCGCGTTTTCCTTGCCGGCTTCGGGAACGGGCCCCATGCCCGTCATGCCGTTCTCGGCCTGGAAGGTGACATGCACGCCCTCGGGAATATAGTTCGCGACCAGCGTGGGAAGCCCGATACCGAGATTCACCAGCCAGCCGTCTTTCAGTTCGGCCGCGATGCGTTTCGCGATGATGGTTTTCGCCTGATCGGGATTCGGAATCATTTCGTGCCTCCCTTCGCCACGACGTAATCGACGAGCACGCCGGGGGTCATGGCGTCTTCGGGCGCCATCTTCCCGATTTCGACGACCTCGTCAGCCTCGCAGATGACGGTCTCGCCAGCCATCGCCATGACGGGGTTGAAGTTGCGCGTCGTCCCCTTGTAATACACGTTTCCGGCCTTGTCGGCCCGACTGGCATACAGCAGGGTCACGTCAGCCTTCAAGGGAAGCTCCAGCAGATACTCGTGGCCGTCCACGACGATCTTCTGCTTCTCTTCCTCGACGATCGTGCCAACGCCGACATGCGTCAGAATGCCGCCCAAGCCGGCGCCACCGGCCCGGATGCGCTCGGCGAGCGTTCCCTGCGGCACGAGCTGGATTTCCATGACGCCATCGTTCATCTGCTGGCCCGCTTCGGGGTTCAGGCCGATGTGCGACGCGATCAGCTTCTTGATCTGGTTGTTCTTCAGCAGCTTGCCGACGCCCTTTCCGGGAAGGCCGGCATCGTTGCAGACGATGGTCAGGTCGCGGACATTCATCTCGACCAGGAGGTCGACGAGGCCTTCGGGCGTGCCGCAGGTCATGAACCCGCCAACCATGATGGTCTGGCCATCCTTGAACAGGTGCTTCAGGTCGTTTTTCTGGACGAGCTTCTTCATGCTTTTCCTCCGGTCAGGCCGAGAATCGCGCGTGCCTCCGCCGGGGTCGCGACTTCGCGGCCCAGCTCCTTCGCGATGCGTACGACTTTCGCGACGAGCTCGCCGTTGGATTTCGCCGGCACGCCCTTCGCGAGGTTCACGTTGTCCTCGAAGCCGACACGCACGTGGCCGCCCAGCACGATCGCAACGGCCGCCGTCGTGAAGGCGTTGCGGCCGATGCCGCTCGCCGTGAAGGTGCTGCCGGCCGGGATGCTCTGTGCCATGTAGAGCAGATCGCGCGGCTCGGCGGCGATGGCGCACGAGGTTCCGAGAACGAAGTTGAAGTGCATCGGGCCGGGAATGTGGCCTTTGCGGTTCAGACGTATAGCAAGATCTATCATTCCCTTGTCGAACACCTCGATCTCGGGCTTGATGTTGTCCGCCTTCATGCGCGCCGCGAACTCGATGATCGTGTTCTCGGTGTTCACGAAGATCTCGTCGCCGCCGAAGTTCACGGTTCCACAGTCGAGCGTGGCCATTTCGGGCTTCAGTTGGAGCGGCTGCATGCGCTCCTCGTTCGACATGCCGACCGCGCCGCCCGTCGAGGGCTGGATGATGACGTCGGGGCAGGCCTCGCGGATCGCCTTGATGGCGGCCTCGAACCGCTTCGCCGACTGAGTCGGCTTCCCGTCGTCCTCGCGCACGTGCAGATGGATGATCGACGCCCCGGCGTCTCGGGCCATTTTCGCCTCGCGTGCGATCTCGGCGATCGTGTAGGGCACGGCCGGATTGTGTTCCTTGGTCACTTCCGCACCGCAGATCGCGGCGGTGATGATCAGTTTTTCCATAGCTTACACTATCCCTTCGCGCTCAGTATTTCGCCCGCACGTAGGCGAGCGACTCGGCGATCATGTCGATCGTGTGCGTGAGATCGGCTTCGGTGTGGCGGTGGCAGATATAGCCGTGATGATACGGCTGCATGAACACGCCGCGCCGGATAAGCTGGGCGTAGAAATCATGCCGTTTTTTCTTGTAGACACCGGTGTCTTCCTTGGCGAAGGTGATGAACTGCATCATCGGAATGCCGGACACTTCCGCGCCGCAGTCGGCATCGGCGACGACCTTGCGCATGTCGGCGATGAACTTTTCGCCCTTCTTCCACATCACGTCGAGCACCTTGTCGCGCTGCATGATCTCGATCGTCTTGAGAGCCGCGACCATGGCAAGGCTGTTCGGGAAGAACGTCGAGGAGACGAACGCCTCCTTCTCGAGCTTCTTCATGAACTGCGCCTTGCCGACGAGCGCGCTGATCTCGTAGCCGTTCGCAAGCGCCTTTCCGAAGCAGGAAAGGTCGGGCGTGACGCCATAGTGCTTCTGCGCGCCGCCGATCGAGACGCGAAAGCCGGAGCGGATCTCATCGAAAATCAATACGCATCCATATGTATCAGCCAGTTTACGAACGCCCTGGAGGAAGCCCGGCTTGGGTTCCTGAAGCGGCAGAGCGAGCGGGTGGCCGAACGGCGTGATGATGATGCCGGCGGTATCGCCGCCGTGTTGTTTCAGCAGGGCTTCGAGCTCGTCGAGGTTGTTGTAATGGAACTCGTGGATGTCCTCGTACAGCTTCTCGGGAATGCCACCCTTCACCTCGACGCACCAGTCGTGCCAGCCGTGATACCCGCACCGCAGGATCTTCTTGCGGCCGGTGTAGCAGCGGGCGACGCGCGTGGCGAGAGTCGTCGCATCGGAGCCGGTTTTCACGAACGCAGCCATTTCGCAGCTCGGGATCACTTCGCGCAGCTTTTTGACCAGAGTATCCTGGATGGGCTGCGTGAGCGAGAAACAGAAGCCGTGCTCCTGGATCTGGCGGATGACGGCATCATCGACTTCCTTCTCGCGGTAGCCGAGGATGATCGGCCCGTAGGCGCACAGGTAATCGATGTATTCATTCCCGTCGACGTCGCGCACGCGGCAGCCCTGACCGTCGGTGAAGTAGATCGGATACTCGCCCTCGACGAAGTTATAGGGGCGCCGGATACCCGCAACGCCGCCCGGAACCAGGGTCTTCGCCAGTTCGAACTCGGCGAGGCTTTTATCAAGCTTCAGATGAGGTGCTTCTTTCATGACGGTTCTCCTGTCGTCCGGTTCAGATGTTCGCGTTCTCAACGAGCATCGCGATGCCCATGCCCGTGCCGATGCACAGCGAGGCGATGCCAAGCTTTTTGTTGCTCCGCTTCATCTCGTACATGAGTGAGATCAGGATGCGGGCGCCGCTGGCGCCAATCGGATGGCCAAGAGCGATCGCGCCGCCGTTCACGTTCACCTTGTCGAGGCTGATGCCGAGCTCTTTGCGGACCGCGATCGACTGGGATGCAAACGCCTCATTCAGCTCGAACAGGTCGATGTCGGCAACCGTCAGCTTTTGGGCTTCGAGCAGCTTGCGGATCGCGTAGACGGGCCCCATGCCCATGATCTCGGGCCGCAGGCCGACCAGGGCGTAACCGCGGATGAACGCCATTGGGACCAATTTAAGCGCCTTGCATTTCTCTTCAGACGCGACCAACATCGCGGCGCCGCCGTCGTTGAGGCCGGAGGCGTTGCCGGCCGTGACGGTTCCTTCTTTCTTGAACGCGGGCTTGAGACCGGCGAGTTTTTCGAGAGTCGCATCGGCCCTGATGTACTCGTCATCCTTGAAGGTGACATCGCCCTTCTTGTTTTTAATTATAACAGGAACTATTTCATCGGCGAACCGTCCGGCCTGGCGGGCAGCGGCAGCGCGCTGCTGGCTCAGCAGGGCGAACTCGTCCTGCTCCTGCCGCGAGACCTTGAACTCCTCGGCGACGTTCTCGGCGGTGATGCCCATGTGATAATTGTTGAACGGGCAGGTGAGACCGTCCAGCACCATGGTGTCGAGGATTTCGCCGTGGCCGAGGCGCATGCCGTTGCGAGCGCCCTTCATCGCGTAGGGGGCATTCGACATGCTCTCCATGCCGCCCGCGAGCACGAGCCCGGCCTGGCCGGCGCGGATCGAGTTGAACGCGAGTCCGACCGCGTGCAATCCCGAGCCACAGACAGTGTTGATCGTGGTCGCGGGAATCTGCTGCGGAATGCCGCCCTTCATCGCGGCCTGTCGGGCCGGGTTCTGGCCGTTGGTCGCTTGCAGGACGTTGCCCAGGTAGACCTCTTCGATCGCATCGGCGGCGACACCGCTGCGCTTGAGCACTGCCTCGACGGCTTTCGCGCCGATCTCGACGCCTGACAGGGGCGCGAGTGCGCCTCCGAAGGAGCCGATGGGCGTCCGGACCGGACTGGCAATAGCCACGTTGTTCATGATCTGCAACCTCCATTCCCTGTTTGTTGTCACCCCCGTCTATATCTTTGGGGGTACGGCCGGGTTTTCCCGGTCAACACGCATTATACGACTCTCCGGGAATTTTGCACTCCAAAAAATTCGAAATGCCCCTAAAACCGTGAATCAGCCAGGCAAACTCCATCTTTCCCGCACCCGATTCATTGACACGCTCCCCTTTCATCGATACCATCGGGAAAGCTCCTGTGTACAGGCCGGAGAGAACACTCGTCTCATAAGTGATACGGCAATCACTTCCTCGATACCGTTCGTAATCGTCTCATATTTGAGTCGAGGAGGAGGACTGTGCACCCAGAGGAATCTCGGCATCAACCGAGGACACAGAATCGACATATAGAGGAGATCGGGATATGACAAAGCGTCCCCGGATGATGCAAACCCTGTTTGCCGGGCTTCTCGTTCTCGGCGTCTGGTGTGGGTCATCGGATGGCGCAACCGGGCGTGGCGTTCGCGCACCGGTTTCCTGGCGAACGATCGACGCACAGTATGCATACGACGGGAATGACCTCGGTTGCACCCTGAAGAATGGCCAGGCACGGCTCGCTCTCTGGGCCCCTCTCGCGACGAACGTCGATGTCATCATGTTCGACAAGCTCGACCAGACCAGGCAGGTGGGTCGACTTGCGATGGTTCGCGGCGACCGAGGGGTCTGGCGCTGCACCATCACGCCGGCGGACATGTCGGCACCTTCGTCTGACGATGTACGAGGGTATTTTTACCAGTATGAGGTCACAAATCCAGGCATGCCGGCGAAACGCGTGCTCGACCCCTACGCGCGCTCGATGGCCCCCGTCACGATAGACCCGGCGGGAACCTCCGGCGGCGCAAGCCGCGACATGGTCGGAAAGGCGGCGTTCGTCGATTCCGGCTCAGCCGGCAAAACGCCGGGCCCGGTAAATATCAGCAAGTATACAAAACGGGAAGACGCCGTCATTTACGAAGTACATGTGCGCGATTTCACGGCCGATCCGGGAATCGCTGGCACTCTCTCGGCGCGCTGGGGTTCCTACGAGGCGTTCAAGGAGCGACTCCCCTACATCAGGGAGATGGGCGTTACACACATCCAGCTGCTGCCAGTCATGGCATGGTATTTCGGTGATGAGACGCGGATGCACGAACGCGAGCTCGGGTGGTCAACCCGGAACAACCAGTACAACTGGGGCTACGATCCCCACTCGTATTTCTCGCCCGACGGCGCGTATTCCATGCGCCCCGAAGACCCGGAACGCCGCATCGCCGAGCTGAAAGAGCTGGTCGACGCCGTTCACGCCGCCGGCATGGGCGTCATTCTCGACGTCGTCTACACGCACATGGTGAAGGCTGATTTTCTGAACGACATCGTTCCCGATTACTACTTTTTCAAAGACCCCCAGGGCAATCTGCTGGGGGATTTCGGGAACAATCTCGCCACCAACCGCAAGATGGCCGTCAAGCTGCTGGTCGACTCGGTGTCATACTGGTTCCGTGAATTCGGCATCGACGGCATGCGCTGGGACATGATGGGTGACGCGACGCAGGATGCCGTCCAGCGCGCGTTTGACGCGGCTGCAGCGATCAATCCCAGAGCCATCTTCATCGGCGAGGGTTGGCGCACGTTCAAGGGTCACATCGAAGATCCCGCCCTCACCGGAAAAGGTGCAGACCAGGACTGGATGGCCGTCACGGACAGTGTCGGCGTGTTTTCGGACGAGTTCCGTAACGAGCTGAAATCGGGCTTCGGCTGTGAAGGCGAGCCCAGGTTCCTGACAGGCGGCCCCCGCAACGTCAGGAACCTGTTCGCCGCGATCAAAGGCCAGCCCTCGAACACCCCGGCGACGACACCCGGCGACATGGTCCAGTATATCGAGGCACACGACAACCTCCCGCTCCACGACGTCATCGCCCAGGCGATCCGAAAGGACCCCTGGATTCCCGCAAACGAAGCCGAGATTCTCCGGCGCATCCGGC
The DNA here is from genome assembly GCA_017998915.1 of Candidatus Ozemibacteraceae bacterium. Taxonomy (GTDB): domain Bacteria; phylum Muiribacteriota; class Ozemobacteria; order Ozemobacterales; family Ozemobacteraceae; genus MWAR01. The sequence goes on along the minus strand of JAGOCE010000009.1, from coordinate 11,013 downwards.
TCGGCAACGCCATCCTCCTGACATCCCAGGGAACAGCCTTTCTGCACGCGGGCCAGGAGTTCGGCCGCACCAAACAGTGGCTTGGACAGGAAAAGCCCGAGCACAAGTTCCATGAGCTTCGCGATGCTTCGGGAAAGCCCTTCCGATATCCCTATTTCATCCACGACTCGTATGATTCATCCGACGCCGTCAACCTGTTCGACTGGGCCCGTGCCACCGATGCGAAGCGTTTTCCCGAGCATCACCTGACGCGGGAGTTCACCCGCGGCCTGATCGCGCTGCGCCGTTCGACCGATGCATTCCGCCTCGGCAGCCGGGAACTCGTCGACAAAAATGTCGGTCTGATCGAGGCCCCCGAGATAGCGACGGAAGATCTCGTCATCGCCTGGCGCAGTACGTCGACCGGCGGAGAAACCTACAGAATCTTCGTCAACGCCGACCAACGGCCGCGCACCCTGACCCTCTCCTCCGGAGACGTTCCCACGGATCACGACGTGCTCGTCGACGCCGTACGTGCAGGCACGGTGCCGCTGACCGATCCCGCCGGGTTCGTTCTCGATGCCGGCCGGATCACGCTCGATCCCCTCACCGTTGTCATTTTCCGTCATCATTGATTCACGCATGACACAAAAGCCTCTGTCGCGCTCCCATTCGTGTCAGGGCGAACGAGTGGTATTCCTTGCAAGGGCTCAAGATACGTGGCGGTGTCGATTTTCTGGCACACCGGATGCCGAAAACCCGGCAGAATCAACCGACGCATTCCGTGGAAATAGCTGTTTTCATCGTTCTTTGAGCACCTGGTACACCGATTGCTTTTCCTTCGCACATCAGCATGACCGAATCATCTCAGGAGGATAGATCAGTGAACGTTTCGACCAGACTGGTTCTCGGTGCTCTCGTGCTCGGCCTGGTGATCTCGGCCCCCGCTTCCTTCGCCATGCAGGACGACGGTTTCAACCAGATGCTCGCGAAGAAGCACACATCCTCCACGATGCCCGACAATTGCGATCCCGACAATCCCGATGACGACGGCGGTTGCGGTGGCGGCGGTGGTCACGACAACGACAACGGCAACGGCGGCCCCGACGACACGCACGACGACGGTGGCTGCGGTGGTGGCGGTTCCGACGGCGGCTACAGCGGCGGCAGCGACCCTGACGGTTCCGGCGGCGGCCTCCCCTTCTAATTATCTGTGTTTCCCGACCGGGCGCTTTACGAAGCGCCCGGTTTTCATTTTCAGGAAATATTTTCATCCGTCTTTCATCTGCGCCATCTGCGGATAAAGTATGCAGGGAACGTGTATACTTACGTACGAACGTCATTCGGTAACGAGAACCGGGAGGACAGGCACAGGTGCTGATTTGGAACAAGTCTGAGGCCGGCACGATCCGCGATTCGAACCAGGAGCGATGGCACCTGGAAGAAGATCTCGGGCTTCTGATCATGGCCGACGGAGACGGCCCGGCCGGCAGTGACCTCGCCGACCTCGCAATCGCGTCTCTCGGGCGTGGCGCACGGAGGCTCGGGGCCCGTTCGACCCGTCTGGCGGGAATTTCCACGGATTCACGCATTTCAAGGGCAGAGGCTCCGGCCACACCTCTTTCGGAGATCCTCGAATCGACGTGGCAGGAAATCGAGCTTGCCCGCGTATCGATGGCAGGCGGTGGCGCTTCGTGCCTTCATCTCGCCGTTGCCTGGATCCGCCAGGGGTGCCTGTATGCCGCCACCCTTGGAAAAGCGGGGCTCATCGCGAGCGTCGGAAACACCATCCACCGGCTCGAGCCGGCCGGTCTTCCCTCTCTGGCTGTCGCCGCCGGCGTTTCCGATGCCCCACCCTCGCACAGGACCGCGGCCCAGACCCCGGTCATGGTTCCTGTCTATCTCAACCCGATTCCCGTCACTGTCGGCGACTGGGTCATGATGGTTTCCCAGGGACTGCTGATATCCCAGCCTCTCGCCGAGATCATCCCCGTAACGCAACTCGTCCACGATGACCCCGAACGGCTCACCGAAGGCCTGTTCATGAAAGCCTCGGCACGATATGACGGGGACGATCGGACGATCGTCCTGGCGCGCTTTCTTCCCTCGGATATCACCAGGACAATCATGGCAGATGCCGTCATCAGCACCGACTTCGACCGGAAATACCGCGTTCCTCTGTGGATTCCCCTCGTGGTTTCCGCGCTCCTGGCGGTTCTGGCAGCCGTGATCGGAAGATTCACCGGAAGGGGCGACGAATGACGGCGCAATCCGCTCCCGCAACCCGGCCGCCTGTCCGGATCTACACCGTCACCTGGTGCTCTCACTGCATCCGGTTCAAGGAATGGCTCGACGAAGAGGGCATCGCCTACCTCGATCACGACGTCGATGCCGACGACGCCTCATGGCAGGAGGCGCTCGCGCTGACGGGCGGATACGACATCGTCCCCGTCGCAGAGATCGACGGCAAAGCCGTCTGGGGAGCATTCAACGAAGCCTTCAAAGACAAGATCCGCCGCCTCCTCGCCCGCAACGCCTGACGCATCCTCCGCTCGATTGAACCCCGAGAGAAGGCGATCCGCGGATTTCGCAGACGTTGTATATTTTATACTGTATAATGCAGCATGCCTCCTGCCGTTGAAATGCAACAACCGTCATTCGTCGTGATTCGACTTATGAAGCGGGCGGTTTCGGCCGATGGGTACTGTAGAACATCGACATCCGGCAGGAGAAACCTATGAACACGGTACGCCCCCCCTTCATCATGGCCCCAGACGGTTCGCTTCAGTGTGCCGATCCTTCTTCCGATCCGCATCTCCGCAGCAGAAGCACGCGACCGGACACCCGCGCCGGGTGGGTTCGCGCCCGCTGACCGGAAATCCGTATCATCTGACGTCATGGCCATCAGCACTCTCCCGCCCAGCGGAATGCGCGATTTTCTGCCTGCCGATCTGATTCGCAGGCGGCATGTCGAAAGCGTCATCAGGCGCGTCTACGAGTCGTTCGGGTTCGTCCCGATCGAAACCCCGACCGTCGAAAACCTTTCGACCCTCCTCGGAAAATACGGGGAAGAGGGCGATCAACTCCTGTTCCGCATCCTTCACCGGCGCGACAAGCTCGCCCGGGCTCTCCAGCAGCCTTCCGTGGCGGAAAAAGATCTCGCCGAGATGGGATTGCGCTACGACCTGACCGTTCCTCTCGCCCGGCTCATCGCGAACACCAAGGATCTTCCCAGGTTTTTCAAACGCTACCAGATCCAGCTCGTCTGGCGCGCCGACCGGCCTGGCCGCGGCCGTTTCCGCGAGTTTCAGCAGTGCGACGTCGACATCACCGGCACCGCGTCGCTGATCGCGGAAGCCGAAGTCTGCTCTGCCGTCGCCATGGTGCTGAACGAGCTCGGGTTCAAGGATTTCCACATCCATCTCAACCATCGCCAGCTCCTCCGTTGCCTGATCTCCGCGGCCGGCCTTCGGCCTGATCAGGAGGAAACGGCTCTCGTCGCCGTCGACAAAATGGACAAGATCGGCGAGGAAGGCGTTCTCAAGGAGCTTCAGACGCGTGGAATCAGCGATACATCCGCGATCCTGCTTCTCGAGATGCTCCGCCGCCCGGAAGGTCTCGACGAAGCCGGTGAGCTCGCCCGACTCGAATCGCGGTTGAGCGGCATCGAGGGCGCATCTGCGCATATCATCCAGCTTCGCGAGTTACTCGCCGTCTCGGCACATACGCCGGCAGGCAGCCATCTGCGCATCGACGCAACGCTGGCTCGGGGCCTCGGCTACTACACCGGCCCGATCTTCGAGATCCGGTCAGCGCTTGCCAGCGGCAGTCTCGGCGGCGGCGGAAGATATGACAATCTCATTGGCATGTTCCGGGGCCAGGCCATTCCGGCCGTGGGTTTCTCGATCGGTTTCGAACGGCTCGTGATGGTCATGGAGGAAAAAGGCCTGTTCGGAAATCTCGCCGTCGGCCCCGACGTCATGCTCTGCCGCTTTGACGACGTCGCCCCGGCCGAGGCCCTCAAAGCCGCCACAGCTCTTCGCTCAGCTGGTGTGAAGGTGGAAGTCTACCCGGAAACCCCGAAGCTCGGGAAACAACTTGCCTACGCCGAGTCGGCAGGTGCCCGCATCGCAGCCATTCTCGGCTCTTCGGAAATCCAGTCTGGAAATATCACGCTCAAACATCTGTCGACGGGCGAACAACTGACGATACCAGCAGACGAAGCCGCCGGTAAAATCAGGAACTGGCTCCATTCCTGAGCGAGATTCCCCTCCCCGAACGAACCGGCGACCCGACCACACGTGATCGGGCCGCCGTTGTTTATCGGGCCATTCACCTGTTCGCCCCGAGCTTGTCGAAGCATGTCCTGAGCTGAAATCAGTATCACGCGCCCAGTCACTTCGACGGGTGACGATCCCAGGCATCTTCCAGTCGATCGAGTTCGTCGGGCCGGATCTTCTCGGATCTGGCCTCGAAGATCTGTTCCAGGGTGTCCAATTCAGCAACCAGCCCGGTTCCGAAGTAGTATTTCAGTTCGTCCCGCGAGCTTCGATACAGGGTTGGCCCTTGATCGACACAGACCAGCGACCGATCGACGACCTCGTCCATGGCATGAAGCAGGCCATTATCGAATGTGACGGGAAACAGGCAGCTCACCATCGGCTTGATCTCATGGTAGTCGATCCCCTTCTGCAGGCAGTAGGAGTGAAGAAGGCAGCCACGCTTTCCCCCTTCTCGATTCATGAAGATGCACCTCTCTCCGACGGTCATTGTCCTGACATAGGAACCTCCGGGAAACTCAGGATCGTCAGTGGATGTCGGTCCGAAGAAGTCTTTCGGACTGACGCCCGTGAATTCCCCGATTTGATCTGCACGCTGCATGATCCGCCGGACGTTCATGGCATCGACATCGACGCCATAGGAACAGCAGGAGTCGTGACAGAAACCGCACTCGAGACAGTTCCCGAACGAGCGCTTTTCGAAAATCTCCGAATCCACGCTGGATACGACGGGAACCGCGTATCTCGAAGGGTATCTCGTTGAAAGACTGAATATCACCGCCGTTGCCCCCTGCTTCCGCGTGCGCTTTCCGAGACGACTGCCGCAGCACCGTTTCGCAGCGATCGCCGCCGACGCGCACTCTAGCATTTCACGGGGGCCAGGTAAACGCCGTCCCTGCCTGTCGCCATCCGAGCGTGCCTCAATACGCCAAACGTTCGTAACGGCGCTCGCCGGGTCATATCCGCGCGTGTCCGTTCTGCATCGGACACGAGGGAAGAGTTTTCCGGGAGAAACGATCGGGAGCCCGGCCATCAGAGAAGCTGAAAATATATAGTGAATTAAAATCTTTTAATATACATCACAAGATCGTCGCCGGGTTTGTAGAAATCGCGAATACGGGCATCTTCGGTATACCCTCGGCTGAGATAAAATTTTCTCGTCGGGTCATAGAGCGGCTTTCCGGACGTCTCACAGACAAGCATGCGCGCACCGCGCTTTCTGACGTCGTTCTCGCTCCATTCGAGCAGGGCTTTGCCGGCGCCGGTGCGCTGCACATGCGGATCGACGACGATCCAGTATAGGTCCCAGGTGCCTTCCGTGAGCGGCCGCAGGCCATGGCAGGCGTAGCCGACGGCGCGGCCGTCCTGTTCCGCGACGGCGAAAAGATAATCCGTTTGGCCGGGTTGCGCCAGGGCGACGTCGACAAGCTCCAGCGCCACGACGACTTCCTCTTCCGAGAAAAAGCCTGTCGCGCGAACCATCGATTCAATGGCGGACCGATCAGTCGGCCGAAGTTCGCGAATCATGGGTGGCATTTCGATTTCAACGCCGTGCGAGCGATCTGCTCGATCGCGTCGTCATAAGCGAGCCCCATCTGTGGGAGAGATTTGACGAAGCCCGTATCCGGAGCGATGTCCGGGTTCGGGTTCAGCTCGAGAATCCACGGTTTGCCGTCCGCATCGACGCGCAGGTCGAGACGGGCATAGCCCCGCAGATCGAGAGCCGAGAAGGCGGTCGCGGCCAGCTTGCGCACTTCCGCATCGAGCGCCGGTTCCAGATCGGCAGGGGCCTTGACCGGGGTTTTCATGAACTCTTCCGATTCTTCGCTCCATTTGGCGTCGTAGGTCAGGATCTTCGGCCGATCGGGGGGGAGGTCGGTGTAGTCGATCTCGTTGATGCCGAATCGAAGGCCGTCTTCCGTCTCGAGAATCGCGACATTCAACTCACGGCCGTCGATATACCGCTCGATCAGCACGGGAAGGCCGAACCGGTCGAACAGCAGTTCGAACCGGTCTTTCGCGGCTTCGACGCCATGGACGACGCTTCCAAAATCGATGCCAAGAGAGGCATCCTCGGTCGACGGTTTGAGAATCGCAGGCCAGTCCTGCCATCCGTCGATGCCTCGCACATCGTAAAGGGCGGCAAACGGAGGCGTCGGCAGCCCGACATCTCGCAGGAGCCGTTTCGTGCAGATCTTGTCGAGAAGCAGGACCAACGCCTCGGGGGTGTTTCCCGTGCAGGGCACCTTCAGCCAGCGCAGCAGAAACGGGACGGCCGCTTCGAGCCGGCTGTTCCCGCCGATCGTCTCGCACAGGTTGAACACCGCATCGGGCTTGAACTCGTGGACGGCGCGGAGCAGCGGCCCCGGGTCGGCCCCTACGAGCAGGGGCACGACCTGGTGGCCGCGACGTTCCAAGGCCGTCCGGACCGCGGTGGCGGCATGTTCGACACCGCGGTCCGACGCGGCTTCGCCTTCCCAGCGTTCGACGATGGCCGGGGCGTTGACCAGGATCAGGACGCGCATTTGAGCTCGGCGCGCTGCTGTATCAGCAGACCCTGCCGGGCAAACGACACGTCGAGAATCTCGCCGATCAGCTCACGGTAGGTCATTCCGGTCGCCTTGGCCAGGATGACCAAATCACCCTTCACCGGCGACAGGCCGGGCAGCGGGTTGCACTCGATGAATCGGGGTTTACCCATGGCATCGAGCCGCACGTCGACGCGCGCGAAATCGCGGCACTCGAGAGCCTTGTAGGCTTCGATCGCGACTTTGTATATCTGTTTCAATGTTTCAGGGGAAACGCGAGGCGGAATGTGGTACTCGACTTGGTTGAGATAGTCACGCTTCGTTTCGAGCGAATAGACGAACTCTTCGAGCGGAACGTTGCGCGGTGCGATCTCCATGGCGCCGATGACGCGCGGCATGTCGTTACCGACGACGCCGACGGTGCATTCGAGACCGGGCAGGAACTCCTCGGCCAAGACCGGACCATTATAAGCATCGATCAGCGCCGCGATGCGCTCTTTCGCGCCTTCCGGGTCGGTGATGCGCGACGTGTTCCGGATACCCTTGCTCGACCCTTCCGCATTCGGCTTCACCAGCAACGGGAAGCTGAGGCCGGCCAGGTCGATCTTGCGGGGGTTTTTGAACAAGCGCCCGTTCGCCATCGGGACGCGGCCGTTCGCGACGCGCTTCGCGAGCTCCTTGTCGAGGGTCACGCCGAGCGTGATCGCGTCAGAACCCGAGTAGGCCACGCCGAGCATCTCGGCAACAGCCGGAACCTGGGACTCGCGGCATCTTCCGCGCAATCCCTCGGCAATGTTGAAAACAAAATCGTATTTTCCGCGGGCCAAGGTCTCGGGAAACGTGCTGTCGGCCTCGAGCACATCGACCGTGTGGCCGAAACTCTCTATAGTATTTGCTATAGCAGCTGCCGTTTCGGGGGAATCAAACTCTTCGTATTCATCGTCGGGACCGCCGAATCCGCTCTGATACCTGTCGCTTCTGTTCACCGCAAGTGCCACCCTCATCACAGCACCTCCGTCATGATCTTGTTTTCGCCGGTCTGCACCGGGGTGTCGGAGGTCATTTCGAGCTTCAGCGGTCCTGCGAACGTACTCCCAGGGGTTTCTTGATCCATTTCGTTTTTGTTTCTTAGGCCGGCCTCCAGACCGACCCTCCGCTCACCCTCGCCAGGTGTCACGGAGTCCACATGAGCCGTACGGCTCCCGCGCACACGTGATATGCCGCCTACGCCGCTTGGCCTCCCTGGGTTACCGCCTGGCCACGGGATTCGGGGCAAATAAAAAAGCCTCCCTCAACGGGGAAGCGTGAATTCACGATTCGAACGGGAACCAGCGCGGAACGTCGCCTCAGCCGGTGACGCCGCGAAATCAGCGATGAGGGGTCTTCACCTGTCATGGAACTGCCGTTTGCCTGCCTTTTCGTTTCCTGCGTATTTTCTTGTCTCGGCTCGTCCGATGCTCTTGTTTGAGATGCAGCGGAAGGTCTCCTTCACGAGCGTCAACTCCTTATAGCACCAGGAATCTCATCCCACAAGGGGAGTCCCGAAAAATGTATAAAAATTTCGCACGCCGATTGAATCGACATCGCAGAGCACTGCATGTAAGGCGGTTTCAGAAGATGAGCGGTGATGGCGATCGATATTTTTTTCTGGACTCACGCATACGCCAACGTATCTCCATATATCGACGGATACGATGTGCGATACCGGTTTCGAAAATTTCGCTCATGGATGAGGCGCAATCTGTCGATATGCCTTATGGAACAGAAAAATGCTTTTTCCCGGAGGCTTGAAATGAATGTCGGTACCGTCCCCCTTCGTTCGCAGCAGCTCGAGACGACCCGTTCACGAATTCGGAATGCCGAGCCGGCAATCAGCTTCGACAGCTCCGAACGCCGCATGGAACACTCATCTTTCCAAAGTTCCGATATTCTGCAGGATTTCTGGAACCTGACCCAGCGGATGCCGCGACAGGACCAGATGTCGCTTGCAGCGACCGTCCTGGCATCACAGTCAAACCAGAACGGCATTTCGAACGACACCCGGTCTTTCATCGCCAATCTGAAAACCAGGTTCGACCCATCCGAGATCGAGACAATCCGAGGCATGTTCGAAAAGCATGCATCTCTGAAAAGCAAATCAGAAGCGCAGATCCAGGATCTCTGGAACCAGATCCAGCAAGTCCTGTCCGGCAATGCCGCAGAGGAAACCGGCGACAGTCTCACCGAAAACGGTACGCGTCCCCTCCTCAGGACGCCCGAGGAGATCTATTTCCAGACCACCCTCAACACGATCGATCGCGTGAACAAGGTTCTGGCTCTCTAGGTTTTCATCCTTCGTTCTCACGTCCTCTCTCAACCCTTTTTGAAATCCTCCTTTTACTTTCTCCCCCTCTTTCCATCGGAAGAGGGGGCTTTTTTTCCCCTTGCCCCATCAACGAGAACCTAGAAAAAGCGCGGCACCGGAATATCGGCGCCGCGCGGCTTTGAATATATCAGCTACAATTATTTTTGTTCGGTCGACCCTTCAGTTGCTGGCTTCTGAGCGGAAGCGGCGGGAAGTTTCGAAATCTCGTCGAGGAATCCCTGCAGGTCCCTGAAGCCGACGATCCGGTTCACTTCGCGACCGTCGGTGTCGAGGAACAGGATGGTCGGGAACCCTTCGACCTTGTATTTGTCGACCAGCTCACGGTTCTTGTCGGCATCGATCGCCACGAGAACCAGCTTTGCACCGGCTGCCTTCTTGAACTCGTCGGTCGAGAACACTTCGTCCTTCAGTTTGGTGCACCAGCCGCACCAAGTGGCCGTGAAATCGACCAGTACGATCTTCGACTCGGTCCCGCCCTGCTTCAGACCTTCGTCGATGTTTTCGAGCCACCCCTCTTCGGCGGCCGAAACCATCAGCGGCAACGCGACAAGAGCCAGGACGGCAAACAGGGTCATCACCAGTTTTTTCATGCGTTCTTCACCCCAGTTCGATATCGGAGATTCATTCTCCCGCCCCAATGGTAATCTCGCCGGCTCCATTCCGCAAGTCACCCTGACTCACCGCATTCACCGCCGAGGCGCGGAGCCGCAGAGATCATTCTTGATGAGAATCCAAACAGCAGCACACGACTGATACTCGATATGTTGCGATTGCGGCCCATCTTTCGGCTGCAAGGGCGGGTTTCAAACCCTGCCCCTCCGTTGTATTCCGGTGAACATACCAGACACCGAGTTCAGAAGGAGTCGTGGTTCTCCGTGTTTCTGCGACTCTGTGATGCGTTGTCCGAACTCAGAAATATCCTGCTATCTCGATTCAGTCGGATTCGTGGTCGGCGGGAAGGACGATGCGGCGCTTCTTTTCCTCGTCCTTCGGGCGGAACAGGATCAGCACGCGTCCGATGATCCGCACCAGGGTGCAACCCGCGTGTTCGACGAGCACGTCGGCAACTTCGTCTTTTTCGACGCTCGCGTTATCGAGGATCTTGACCTTGACGAGTTCCTGGGCTTTCAGGCTGTCGATGACGCTCTGAATGACGGTCGGCGTAACACCGCCCTTGCCGATTCTGACCATCGGCTCGATGTCATGGGCCAGAGTCTCGAGAAATTTGCGCTGTTTTGAAGAGAGTTTCATACAACCTCCAGGCCGCGGTGCGGAAGTTCGAAGAGTGAAGTTTCAAGTTTGAAGTGAAAAGAAATATGCACACACATACTAAATTATCCGATATTTTCCCGCGCCCGACTGGCGGAGATCGGCGCTGACGAGGTCGAGGGCTGCGGCAACGCCGGCGAGGAAGGGTATTCCTGGGATCGAGGGATCGCGCACCATCTCGTCGACCGCCACGTCGGCGGCGGTTTCGACATCCCGGCTCATGGCATCGAACAAGCGTTCCTGGAACGCGTCGGTCCGTCCCTCGAGAGCAAATCGCAGCCAGGCGATCGCGAACGGCGTCGTTCGGTGAAGGAAGCGGCGGACTTCCATGGCAAGCCGTCCGTGCCAGTCGGCCCTGAGCCGTCCCCCCAGCTCGCATGCCCGGCCCGTCAGCAGGAAGCCGCACATCGCCGCATCGCCGTCGGGGAACATGCCCATCCCCCGGCCAACGATGGCGAGAACGGGCCGCTCGGCGGCTTCGACGAGGGGCTCCTTCAGGCTTTTCGACAGGTCCGTGCGGGCGCGTTCGAGCGGCGGCGGGCTTCCACGAAGGGCGGGGGCGAGAGAACTTCTCAGGTGACCGGGAAAATCC
>JAGOCE010000008.1 GCA_017998915.1 Candidatus Ozemibacteraceae bacterium | reverse complement strand
GATTTCCCCCTGTTCGGTGAACTTGACGGCGTTGTTTCCCAGGTTGCTGATGACCTGTCCGATGCGCAGGGGGTCACCCACCAGGGCGGTGGGAAGATCCGGGGGGGCGCTGAAGAGCAGTTCGAGCCCTTTCTCTTCAGCTTTCAGGGCGATCAGGCTGGCGACGTTGTCCAATACGTCGTCGAGCCAGAAATCCGTCGTCTCCATGGACAGTTTCCCGGCTTCGATCTTTGAGAAATCGAGGATGTCGTTGATGATACCCAGCAAATTCTCTGCGGCGCGATGGACTTTTTCGATGTAATTCCGTTGCCGAGCATCGAGGCTGGTCATCAGCGCGAGCTGAGACATGCCGAGAATCGCGTTCATGGGGGTTCGAATCTCATGTGACATGTTCGCCAGGAAGTCGGACTTCGCCTGGGTGGCTGATTCGGCGCGCTCCTTGGCCTCTGACAGCTCGAGAGTCCGTTCCGCGACGTGCTGTTCGAGGAGCCTGTTGTTCTCCAGAAGCTTTGTGTTCTGGGTCTCGATGGTGTCCAGCATTCCGTTGAAGGATTGGACGAGGATGCCGAGTTCATCATTGCTTGTTTGAACGGCACGCACGGAATAATCTTTTTGGATGGAAACATGTTCCGCGATTTTCGTGAGATCGAAAATGGGATTGGAAACGAACTCCTGGAGCCTGGAAGCCAAGAGATACACGACGAGCATGGTGAAAATGACCAGAAGGAACGCTGACAGGAAATGCCGTTTCATGAGGAGGTTGAGCTGATCGAGACTGACCCGTATAAATACCGTCCCCAATATTTGGCCATCCAGGGAAATCGGCTCGAAAAGAAGCAACTCGCCGGGGCCGAATTCACTCCAGCTCTCTTTCCGAAAGGAAGGAAATGAAATGGCTTCATTTCTCCGCGCCGAGTAGGAAGCGATCACCGAACCGTTCTTGTCGTAGATGCATGCCGAGGAAATGGCTTCCTTCACACGCAGCGCAGCAAGATTTTCTTCGGCAAGATTCGCATCGTCGAATGAAAGTGCCGCGGTACTTCGCTCCGCAATGAGTTTTCCCAGAACCGTCATGTCTTGCAGCAGGGCTTGACGGGTATAGTTTTTTTCCCATGCGAAAAATGTGACACTGATAAACACGAGACTGATGATGCTCGGCACCATGGAAATAAGAATCAGTTTTCTTCTGATGGACAGATTTTTCATCGTTGCACCCGTCTCATCCGTGTCATTTATTGAATAATACGTGCTATTTCCAGCAGCCTGGCGTCGATTTTGAATCCGAGTTCCCGGGCCATGCGCAGATTGATTTCAATTTTGATCCTGCCGCGGTCCTGGAAGAAACCGATGATTCCGCCCCGCCTGGAAAATTGCCTGATGTCACTGATGGTCAAAACGATTTTTCCCTGGTAGTGCTGAACGATATCTGGAAGGTGCTGCTCCATGGAACGGCTGATGAAAACGATGTGAGCCTCTGACGAGAGATTCTTTTCATCCGGGCAGTGCTCGACCTCCAGAGCCTGGCCTTCCAATGCCGATTTGGACAACTCCTCCAGAAGATCGCCCACCGGGTCTTGCCCAACGACGGCAATGCGTACGGGAGCGGTTTTGTCTTCAACCGTCGCACCCGGCCAGGTGATGAACTTGAGAATGTTGAAAATGTATGCGGTTTTTACCTTGGCATCGAGGTTGCCATCGGAGAAGCACGGAGTCTGAAGAAACGCGATAACAATGAAAACCGCTGAAACGGCCAGAGAAAATGCTCGCTTGTTCATTTTCAGAAATTCATTTCCAGGCTTCCTGAAAAATTGAAACCGGGGTTTCCAAATTGCCAGGGCATTTCATATTTTTTGTCTGTGACATTGTTCAAGTCGATGATTCCGTTCACGGAACGATCGGAAGTCTCGACGATCTTTCTCTGTATCCGAATATTCAAAACCTGGTAAGCTGGAAATCTCGTTCGGCCTTTTCTGGATATACTGTCGTAATATTCACCGACGAATTGAACATAGGGCGAAACCATCAGGTTCCCATGACTCTGTATGGTCGCTCCGATATTGCCGACGTACCGGGGGACGAATGAAATTTCGACACCGTCCTGGTCAGGGTCGAGAGAGCTTTCAACAGCGCATTTCGTATAGGTCAGGTTGGAAAACCATTGAAAACGCTCGCTGAGATGGTTCTCCGCGTCGATCTCCAAGCCTCTGGAAATGGCTTTCCCTGCATTTTCAGACCTGGTTTGAGAGGGGGTCGTGCTGACGATGTTCTCGACGATGGCATCTTCGACCTGGTTCGAGAATCCGCGAATGTTGAGGGAAAGGTTGTCCGAGAACCGGAAATCCACGCCGAGATCCATGCCGATACCTGTTTCCGGGTTCAACTGAAAATTGGGCAGCTGGCCGTTTTTTCCGGCAACACCCGCATCTATTGTCTGTATCGTTCCGCCGAGCTGCTTGGCTGTCGGCGTTACGAAACTCGTTCCCATATTGCCGTAAAATGCCGTTTTGGGACGGTAATTGAAGCGGGCACCGATGCTCCAGAGCGTTTTATTCCATGATTTCGACGTCGTTTCCGGGACGATGCCGCTCAAAAGATCATACGAATGATCTTCCTTGTTGTGCCGGCCTCCTGCCCTGAAAACCCATTTGCCGGCAATGTATTTTTCCTGGAGGAAGAAACCGCTCGAATCCGCATGCACACTCGATCCGAAGGTTGTTGCCCCGGCCGTTTGCGCGTATGTTTTATACTTCGCGGTTTGTGAGTCGGCACCGAAGGTTACAAGGCCGTGCTCATGATGCTTCAGATTGAAGGTCAGATCCGACGGATGAATGGACTGTTCGACCCCGTCTTTCTCGCGCAGGCTGAGATCGACAGGAACCGCGCCGGGATTGAACGTATCCTCTCCCCATTCGCGGTCATTATCGCGATAACCGGTTTTGAACTGAAGATTGAGGGCGCCGGACAGCTGGTTGCTGTAATCGATATTCACGGTATGATACGCGTTGTCGAAGGCGCGGTTGGGACGCCCGAAATCGCCTTCATGCCGGGTTTGATGCACAAACACCGACAGTTTGTGGTCTTCCTCGCCGAATTGGTAGCTCAGCTTGGCATACCTCCTGGTTCTCTGGTAGCCTGGATTGTCGAGCATATTCAGCCAGGAGCCCGTGGTACCGTAGTTCGTATAGTCGGAAGTTTCTTTGTTCGTTCCAAAAAAGTAATGAAGTTTTCCCCGGCGGTTCTGGTGATACAGGCGGTTCTGGAATGTGTTGTACGTCCCGCCGCCGAACGAAAGGCGGGTGAGAGGCCGTTCGATCTGGTCCTTCAGGATGAAATTGGTGATGCCTGCCAGAGGCGTTTCATTGCCCGCGAAGTCCATGGTCAGATAGTTGGAATACATCACGGAAGCCGGGCCTTTGTGCAGTTCGATACGCTCGAACGCCCACGGATCGAGACTCATTCCATCGACGAAAGAATCGATGCCGAGGCCGTCGAGCAGGTATCCGTTGTATTTGGGGCCCAGGCCGCCGAAAGACCCCCAGTTGGCGTCATTGCGGGAAAGGGGGTTCACGAACTGGCCCGAAGAATATCGAATAGTCTCTGCAATATTACCGGTGTCGGCGGGAACCCGGGAGATTTTATCCGCGCTGAATGTTTCCAGTTTTTGCGTGACGGTTTCCCGTGACTGGGGGATTTTGGATTCCGTGACGACGAGGTCCTGTAACTTTTCGAGGCTCATGCTCGAGACGAAAGCCTGGATGGGAAGATCCTTTACCCTTCCGGTTCCGGTCGTTCTTGAAAAGCCGGTTTCGATGGCGATGCTGTTTTCGCCAGCCAGCACATGCGATGTATGTAAAAATACGCCAGTACATACAATGAGCAGGAAGTTTCGCCACGGGAATCGACGATACAAGTCTCTCACGGTGATCGATCCTTTTTTCATCGGCAACATCTCTGTCGGTTGCCTTGAATTTGCTTCATTATACCGCGGTGTCGATCGATTTCACAATTTCCGATGCGCAACGGTACCGGAAAACGTGGATTTCTTGCATGGCCGTGAGAGTGGAGGTACAATGGACCGGCGCGTTCATCACACGAGGAAGGCCGGCGCGAAGCCGTGTCAGGAGAGGATTCTGCGCGATGGAAGAGAAGAATGAGATATCCGGGTTCCCACCGGGGATCAACGGCATGTACGCGGGCGAAGGGGAGAAGCAATGTATTCTGGTTGTCGATGATGCCCCCGACAATATCGACATCCTTTGCAGCCTTCTTCGGAAGGATTACCAGATAAAAGTGGCTACCCGGAGCCACCGAGGAATCGAGATCGCCAGGAGCAAGCCTCAGCCCGATCTCATCCTTCTCGACATCATGATGCCCGAAATGGACGGCTACGAGATGTGCCGGATTCTGAAAGCGGACCCAGATACCGCGCATATTCCCGTGATCTTCGTCACCGGGAAGAACGACGCCGCGAATGAACTCAAGGGCTTCGAGCTGGGAGCCATGGATTACATCACGAAGCCATTCCACCCGGGTGTTGTGAAAGCCAGGGTGTATACCCATCTTCTCCTGCAAAAGGAACAGAAAAAGGTCGAGAGGCTTCTCGAGAATATCCTGCCGCGCAAAGTCATCCAGGACATCAAGGACCATGGATGCTGCACTCCCGAACTGTTCGATCCCGTCACGATCATGTTCGTCGATCTGGTCGGATTCACCCCCGCAGCTGAGAAGATTTCTCCCAAGCAATTGATACAGGAATTGTCCGAAATGTTCTCCATCCTCGACGTCATTACGATCAGGCACGGCGCCGAACGGATCAAAACCGTTGGAGACGCGTATCTGGCCGTCTGCGGGATGCCCACTCCCAACCTTGATCACGCCAAAGTCATGGTCCGGGTCGGCAAGGACTTTCTGAAATATCTTGATATATACAACCACGAGAAACAGAAGTGTTGGCAGGTTCGCATTGGCATTCATACGGGCCCGGTCGTTGGAGGCATCGTCGGCCACAGTCGCTATCTGTATGATATCTTCGGCGATGCGGTGAACACCGCCGCCCGGGTCCAGGCCGCCGCTCAGCCCATGTCGCTCCTGACCACCGAAAAAACCTGGAACCTGGTCAAGGACGAGTTTTCCTTCGTTCCCAGGAGTCCGGACACGATAAAGGGCAAGGGGCCCATGAATCTGTATGAGCTCGTCGATCCCTGACATCCCAGGGAAGAAAAGCACGATCATACAGTGTAAAATATTCTATATTACAGAACTGGTCTGCGATTTCTCGTGGCCTTTTCATCATTCATGGAATGGTTTTCTCCGGAGGCCGACCCCGCCATCGAGCGCTGCTGCCTCTCGCCCTGGGCCTGTCGAAGGGCGAGAGATCGTTCGTGCTTCGACGGGCTCGGCACGAATGGTTGAATGAAGTGATGGTTTTGCAATGCAAAATATTTTGTTGAAATATGGCCGCCGACCCGCTACCATTTCCTATCATGATGGACGTGACGCCATATCTCGGAACGATGTCTCTTTCATCCCTCAGAACGCTGGTCCCGGTGGTGATTTCAGGATTCGCCGAGCTGCCAGCCGCCGAGCGGAATAATGCATTGCAAAATCTTCTTGCCGGCGCGAATCTCGAATCCCGCCGGGGTCCCGTTGTAGACCAGTTGATCGCCGAGTGCGCACTCGGAGAGGTCGTACCGAATGTCTACGGCCGATTTCGGCCTCTCGTGCTCGATGCCGTCCGATTCATGCTGATGCACCTCGGGAGAGGGCGACTCATCCGCCTTCTGGTGGAACAGTTCCAGTTGCCCGGCGACGCGCCGGCCGGAAAACGCCTTGCCGAGCTGGCCAGAGAGCTTCCTGTGCTGCACAAGCTCGGCCAGATGATTGCCCGGAACGAGCACATCGACGCAGCATTCCGAGCCTGGCTGCTCGGCCTCGAGTCGTCGGCCGGCGGCGCTTCGGATACGGTGTTGACGGAAACGGCTGCCGCCGACGTCGCCCGCGGCCCTATCGGCGCCGAGATCGCCTGGGAGGGAAGGCTTCTCGCCGAAGCCAGCGTCGGCGCCGTTCTCCCGTTCGAATGGCTCGGGCTTTCCGGTGGGCCGGGCCGCCGTGGCGTCGCAAAACTGGTCAAGCCCTCCGCAAAATCGCGCCTCGACGAGGATCTGCCGGCTCTCGACCGGCTCGCCTCCTGGCTTGTAGACCGGAAGGGCGTCTACGGGAACCTTGGAATCGATTACATCGGCGTTCTCAGGGACGTGCGCGAGGCGCTTGCGGCGGAGACCGATCCGCGGGTCGAACAGCGCAATCTCGTAACGGCCAGGGCGCACTACCAGAAAAACCCCGATATCCGCGTTCCGGCGCTGTTCCCCTTCTCGACCCCGACCCTCACGGCGATGGAGCGGATCGACGGGGTGGCGCTTCCCGAAGTGAACGCCGATCCGGCAGAGAAAAGACGGCTTGCTTCCCTGGTCTTTCGCGAGCTGATCATCGGCCCGATGCTCTCGGATCGAGAACTTGCCATCGTTCACGGCGATCCGCATGCCGGAAACCTACTTGCAGTGCCTGCAAAAGACCTGCCCGGCTGGTCCGTCGGTCTCATCGACTGGAGCCAGGCCGGACTGCTCGACCGGAAACAGCGCAAAGGCCTGCGCGACCTGATGCTGGGCTTCATGATCTGCGACGCGCGCGTCGTGAACGGGGCCGTTCGCCTGCTTCTCTCGTCATCCGCACCAGGCGCGCGTCTCGAACATCATATTGGCCGTTCGCTTGGGAAGCGCCCGCTGAAAGCCGGTGAAGCGTTCGAAGCATCGCTGACGCTGATCGACAGGCTTGTCATAGACGGATTCCGGTTCCCGAAAGACCTGCTGCTGTTCAGAAAAGCCTGGTTCACGCTGCGCGGCGTGCTGCTGCAGCTCGATCCGGCCTTCGACCCCGGCCCCGAGCTCCTCGCCACGATCAGCCGGCGCATCATCCAGGATCTTCCTCGCCGCATGATGCGCGGCTCGCCCCTGGGCTGGCTCACCCACACGAGCGACCCCTTCCTGTCGGATACTGACCTGCTGCGCCTCGCGCTCTACGCAGAATACAGCATGTAGACAATCCAGACGGATCACGATGCGCCCGGAATTGTCCCGGGATGAGCTTTTCCTTGCCTCGAAGGAAGATCGCAGCGCGTACGAGATTAGGGTGCCGGCTCGGTGGTGAAGGCGTAGTCCTGGGAGAACGTCTCGGCCGTTTCGAGGCCGTAGCGACTCGCGACGATCCTGAAATGATAGGTGGTGTCGGACCTCAGGTCGTGGAGCTGCATCCGGTGTTTCGTCTTGAGTTCGGTGTCCGTGTAGGTCGAGTATCCATACCGGGTGTCGGTCCCATACTCGATGCGGCCGTCGGCATCGATGTCGCTGATCCATTCGATCGTCGCTGTATCGTGGTCGATCAAGGGCACCGAGACCGACACGACCTGCGGAAGCGGCACGAGCCTGACATCGACCAGGCTCACCGTCATATTATCTTCGATATTGACCGACCGGGAAACGAGCGTCAGCTTCCCATCAGCCGTCTTCAACAAAACGCTGTAAGCTCCCGGCCGGAGTGAAGCCGCATAGTTCCCCTCGCCATCGACCGCCACTTCCCGCTCAACCCCGTCCGGTCCCCGAATCACGACGATACTTCCGGAGATGAGCGGTACCTTGCCGGTCAGCATGCCCGTCGCAGACGCGCTTCCACCGTCTCCGCCGGTACCGCCGCACCCGGCCATGAGAGCCGTGAGGCCAAACAACAGCACCGACAGCACGAGGAATCTGTTTCGAATATTCATGCGGTTCTCCGGGACTCCCATTTCAAACTTCAACCTTTTCTCATCACACTTCCTCCGTGAGGAGGTCAGTACCGCTGCCCGGTTGGAACGATCTCGACGCGCGTCGCCGTCAGTGTTCCATACCCGTTCTTCGAAATCTCCATGTCATACGTACCGGCAGGTATATTATAAATGACATACTCTCCCATGCCGTCCGTGACCGTCTTCAATCCGCGCTGCCGTATCTTCACCGTCGCGCCGACGATCGGCGAGCCCGTTCGCTCGTCTGTGACACGGCCGCGCAGGATGCCCATCCGCAGATCGACGGCGACCTTCAGCCGCTGGAAGAACAGCCCCTTCGCCTTCGACCGGATGCGCCACTCGCCGTCCTCGAACGACAGCGTCATCAAGTCCGATCCTACATCCTCGTAACGCCAGCTCCAGTTGCCCGTGAGGGCCGACAGCCGGTAGTTCATGTTCACCAGCACCTGATCGCCCTTGAACTTGAACGTGTGCGGGTGCAGGATCAGCCGGATGTCGCGATACTCGCGCAGCGAGTCATCGAACATCTTCACGAAGTCGAACCAGGAGTTGCCGAACGAGTCGCGGTATTCCCGCGAGATGTGATCGCGCAGGTAGATGTTGTCCCGCCGCGCCATCGCCATCGAGAGGGTGTTCAGAAACACCCGAATATCCTCGATTTTCCTGTGCCGGTTGTGGATCACGAACCGTTCGTGGAAGATGCGGTCGCGCCGCCCGAGCGAATCGATGAAATGGATCGTCGCGAATACCTCGGGAAACGTCGGGGTTGGAATCTTCACCTCGTAATACCCGTCGCGTCCCTCACGGAGCGCGTAGACGAGATCCTTGTTGATATACAGCTCGAACCGGTCGGACGGACGGGGGTAGGGGGTCAGCTTGAGTTTCACGTGAAGCGTTCGGGGTGCCGCGTCGGAGCCCGGGTCGATGATGCGGTACCCATCGGCATCCGTTTCCATCGTTCCCACGAATCGGTCGTTGATCAGGACGCTGTCAACCCGGTAGGAAACCTCGGTCGAGAGTCGCCGATGCAGCGTGTCGAAGTTGCGCAGCCAGGTGTTGAACCGGCGCCAGTCGTCATACTCGCGCCGGGTGTCGTATCCCGTCAGCGCCGAGACTCGGCCATGGTGATCCGCGTCGATGCCGTAGCCTTCCGGAACGGAGGTCGGTTCGACTGCGCCCACCGGGCGGTAATCTGCCGATCCCCTGACGACCCGTAGTTGGTCGTGCGTTTCGTCCGACACGAACGTCGCTTCGCCGTTCCGCACCTGGACGTTCCCGTGCCGGCCTTCGATCTCGACGCTCTGCGAATCGCGCGCTGCCGCGAAGATCTCCGCCGCATGCACCTGGACGCGCAGCCTCGGCGTGGAACCGGCGGGCCTGATGTTGAACCGGACGCCCGAGCCCGGCTTCAGCAACAGCAGGTTGTCGGTCGACCAGGAAAGCACCGCGTATCCGCGCGACCCGGTGCGGAGCCCGTCGCCGTCGATGAACACCTGGCGCTGGGCCGCCCGCTTCCAGCCCGACTGGCCCGCGTGGTTGAAATACACCGGTCCGTCGCAGAAGACCAGAACCAACTGGTCGCGAACATACCCGTCGGTGCTCACCGCCGCGGCCAGGTCCGGATTCTCCGCCGCACCCGCCACCGCGGGCAGCAGGCACGACAGCAAAAGAACGAATGCTAAAATAAATAGAATGTTATATATTCGCATTGCTCTTTGTCCGGCGTCGCCGGCGTCTCGTGAAGGTCGTGCAAACAAAATGCTCTTCCTCTCTGCGCCTCCGCGCCTCTGCGCTTCGAAATCGTGAAACGCGGGAACGTGTATCATCAGAACGACCTCAGATACCGTAGACGCGCCGAGTAATCTGCGTATTCCAGGCCCGCCGCGCCGAACGTGTTGTTGGAGCCCTCGAGGCTGAGAATCATGCGCGCCATGTTGTTGTATTCCTTCGTCAGGGCGAAGTTCAACCGATCGTGCGTCGAATCGACGGCCGCGCGGCCCGGATCGACGCGCTCGTGCGTGTAGTCGAGGTTCAGCGTCACGTCCTCATGAAACTGGGAACGGCCGCCCAGTCCGTAGATCTGCGTCATGTCGCTTCCGCCGGCCTTCGTGTAGTCGACCTGCTCGCGGCTCACCTGGCCGTAGAGATGGCGCATGGCATCGTATTCCCAAATGATCTTCGCGTCGTATTTGCTGATGTCACGGTCGTTGAGGGTCTGGACCTTGTCCTTGTCGATCGTCGAACTGAGCGCCGCGTAGTAGCGCAGGGCGCCGGCCTTGTGGTTCAGCTCCATCCAGAGCAGGTCGCGGTACCGGTCGACGAAGTTACCGTTGTCTGAATACTCGCGGAGCGGCTGGAAGAACAGATCTATCCGAAGATCGCGGTAGTAATCGCTCGGTTTCACGGTGACCTGGAACTCCGGCTGGTCGCGCACCAACGTCGCGCGTTTATAGTTCGCGATATTATCCCGTGAGGTGCGATCGCCGAACCGCGTCGAGACGTATCGATTCAGTTCGTAGAACACGCGCGCGTAGTAGGCCCGCTCGTCGCGAGGCCCCTCGCCGATGGCGCTCAGAAAATCCGTGTCGCCGGCCTCGACGCCCGCCTCGACCCTGTAATTCTCGCGGCCGTACGCGGCGGAAGCCCGGTATGCCTCTCCCTGGCGGTTGCCGGTCTCGTCGCGCCGGTCGTAGTCGGTGCGACTGCCCGCGTATTCGCCGCTGACGAAGATGTTCTCCGTCGGTCGCAGAGCGACGTCGAGCGAATACACGCTATTCGCCTGTGTCGGCAGGTCCCGGTCCGAGCCGGGGTATTCGTGGACGTCCTTCGCCGAAACCGCGTTCAGGCCGATGACGGCCGACTCGTCTGAACTGTGCTCGACCCGGACGCCGCCGATGAACCGCGGGTTCTTGATGTCGTCCTTTTCCACGGCCCTGTAGCCGGTGAAGCCGCGGACCTCGGTGTTGTCGAACTTCTGCGTGCCGTACAGGCCCATGACCTGCTGCGTCATCGTGTAGTTCGAAAACTCGGGATACGAGTGGCCGAACGCCAGCAGGGAACGGGGCGTCCGCGATTCCAGCGTGAACTGGTTCAGCGTGAAGCCGTCCTTGTAGGCACGCTTGTCGTTCGTGTGCGTCGTATCGGTGACCAGCGAGAGCGAATCGCCGTTGTGGCGGGTGGTGAACAGTTCGTAGCGCAGGTTTTGCTCGTAGAACGTTCCCTGGTCGATGCTCGAGTTGAATTTCGCCTTGTTCACCGAGTTTGCGTAGAAGCTCGTGTCGGCGAACAGGTTCGAGCTGAAGACGACCTGGTCTTCGCGCTCGTTCAAGTCGGTGTATCCGGGCGGCAGTCGGTCGATGACGGGCAGGCTCGTTCCGGTGTCGGGGGGCCTGACGGTCGATGCCGGAAAGAACGGGACCCGGTGCGAGCCGTACAGTTCGTCATCCCGGTCCATCCGCATCTCGGGAAGATCGTCGGGCCCGGTTTCCGGAATGGTGCGCATCTGCTGGAGTTCCGGGATGTTGCGGGGGTTGAAGTTCGTGAACACGCCTGGCAGAACGGAAGGCGCCGACAGCGGTTCTTTGATCAGCGTGTCGTCACGCCGCGCCGTTTGCACGCCCTTTCCCGAAAAGCCGGAGCCCAAGAAAAAGAGCGACACCGCCAGGGCTCCAAGAAGGCCTCTGGCGATGAAGGGATTTCGTGGGGGCGTGATGCCCGGCTGTGTCGGCGGTGGGCGTTGCATGTCGGCTCGAGCGGCGGTTGCCCTCCCTGAATCAGCGTCCGAACAGCAGCGACGACGGATTCACCGTGCGGCCGTTGCGACGAACCTCGAAGTGCAGGTGATTTCCCGTGGCGACGCCCGTGGCGCCCACATTCGCGATTGCCTGGCCGGCCTTGACCGTCTGGCCCTTGCGCACGCGGATCTTGCTGCAGTGGCCGTAGCGGGTCGAGAGGCCATTCGCGTGGCGGATCACCACGAGTTTCCCGTATCCGGAAAGCCAGCCGGCGAAGACGACGGTTCCGGGCATGGCGGAGGAGATCTGGGTGCCGCGCGGGGCCGAGATGTCGATACCGGCGTGGAACAGGCGCTTGCGATACACCGGGTGCTTGCGCCAGCCGTAGGAATCCGAAAGCCTGCCGCGGACCGGCATGACCATCCGGGTGCTGACGTCGGCTTTGCGCGAGGTGACCTGCGTGACGCGGTATTGTTTCTTGTCGACCGGCACGCAGACCTGCTGACCGGTTTTGAGGGCCGAGCTGGAAAGCTTGTTCTGGGCAACGATGCTCGTGATGGTGGTTTTGTACTGGCGGGCGATGGTCGACAGGTTTTCGCCGTTTTTCACGGTGTGCTGAATGATGCGGGTGTCAGCGTCGACGGCGGCCGGTTTCTCGACCTGCGTGGCGGGCTTCGGGGTCTGGGCGATCTGGATGGCGGCCGGAGCAGGGGGCATCTGGGGCTTTGCCGCCGGAGCCATTGCGATGACCGGTTTCACGAGGGATGCCGCCGGGACCGGCGTGACGGGCTTGGAAATCGGCGCCGCGACGGGAGCGGCAGGGGCCTGGGCGACGGTCGAAGCTGGCTTCGCCGGTGCATCGTTCTGGGTGATGGTGACGGTGGGCTTGTCGGGTGTGGCCGCAGCGATCTGGAGCGTGGGGCCTTCGATTTTCGCGATGTTGGAGGAAGCCTTTTCGATCTTGATCAGCGGCGGAGCGATGACGGTCTGGACGTCGCCACTCTTCGCGATCGTGAGGTCCAGATTCTTTTTCGGGACCGGGATGTAGATCTTCTGGTCTTCGATCAGGAGATGGCTCTTCAGGTTGTTTTCCCGGATCAGGCCGGGAATCGACGATCCAAAGCGGCTTGCGATCTTGTTCAGGGAGTCGCCCGCGCGGACGGTGTAGGCAATGCGGTTGTCGGGTGCCGGGATCCTGATCGTCTGGCCGGCCTTGATGGCGGAGGGGTTGAGGCCGTTTGCCTGGGCGAGCGTGGCTGCCTTCGTGCCGAACATATCGGCGATGGCCTTGAGCGAGTCGCCCTTCTTGACCGAGTAGGTGATCCAGTTGTCGAAGCCGGGAAGAGCCTTGCTTGCCGGGGCCATTTCGCTGCCCGCCGGCTTCACGCCGAAGGTGACATTCCGCTGCGCCGCGGCCGTCTTCGAAGCCGCGAGACGGATGTCTGCCGCCTGGGCGGCCTGGGCCACCTGGGACAGGGTGGCGGGAATCGCGCCGTGCTGGGCGTCAGCCTGCTGGAAGCGCGTCACGAAAGCGTTGTTGCGGAAGCGACCCTCGACCTCGAAGGCGGCGTCGTCACCCTTGCTCAGAAAACGATCGATGGCGATCGCCGAGGTTTCGAGAGTCACGATCGAGAGCAGGACGAGAATCGAATAGTGTCGAGCTCTGAGTTTATTCCACACGGGGCGCGCTCCTTGCTTTGGTATCCTGCGACCCTGCCGGCTTCCCGGCTCCCCCGCGTTTCCGACGTCCCTGTCGGGGGTGAGCGGGGGAAAAACGCTGTCGCTCTATTTTCATCGGCACGCGCGCGCCAATCCTGAAGAATATTTTTTCCTCTCGTCACTCCTTCATGAAACATCCATCGAAAAGAGGTGTGGGAGCGGTTCGCAAACCGTCCCTCCGTGGGAGTGGACTCCCAAAAGCTGTGGAGGGGCGGGTTTCAAACCCGCCCCTCCAGGCACTGCGAAACGTCCGGTGTCAGGGATTCAGGTCGTATCGGGTGAAGACGACCTTCGGCGCGGTGAGCGGCGAGAGATTCAGCCAGGCGGAGCCGTTGCCGACAATGCCCATGCGGTTCGCGAACAGGAGGCCGCCTGGGGTCGGGATCGTTTCGAGAGGCGTGGTCTTCCCGTCGGCTTCGATTGTGAACAGCTGCCTTGCGAGGGGCTCCCGTGAAGCATATCCACAGCCGACGGCCCGCCCGTCGGGAAGAAAGCCGAGAAGGCGTGCACCGTCGAGGGCCGTTCCCTGGACGACCGTTTCCGACGAGGACCCCGCCGTGTCGATTTTCACGAGCCGGTTATAGAGATCGTCGTCGCCGAGCGCCAGGAAGCAGAGGCTTCCGTCCGGACCGGCGGTGATGCCGAGGGCGGTTGGCCAGGATGCCGTTTTGATCGATGTCCCGTCGAATCCGAACCAGTACAGCTTCGCCGTCGCGTAATCGGCGACGACGAGCGCCTCGGGAAGGGCGACGAGACCGTCGATCTGTTTCGGAAAGCCGTCTTCGGAGGGCAGTCGAAACTGTTCCTCGACGACTTCGCCAAACGCGCAGCAAGTGGCCCTGGAATCGGTCTCGATCGTCCAGAGCTTTCCGTCGGACGTTGCCGCCAGGTCGGTGTAGGAGCCTTTCGGCAGAGGGAGGCTTCCCGTCTGCTTTCCCTCGGCGTCGAGTTTCACGATGCGGGAATTGATGCCGTCGAGAACCGCGATTCCATCGGGGATGGGTTGGAGGGAAACCGGCCCGACGACCGGCCCTTCGGATGCGAGTCGGGTGGTGACGCCGAGTTCGCCCTCGCCGGCCCCTTCCGGGAACTCGATGACGGAGGCAGGTGCGGCAGACAGTGCCTGAACGGCGAGGATGGAGCATGAAAGCATGAACAGCAATCCGATCGAGCGGGCGGTACGGAACAACATGCAGGTGCCTCCGGTGGAAGAATGTCCGAAAGAAATGAATGCCGCTTTCCCTGGATGATAAACGTCCCGCGTGTGATGTTCAACAGGCTCCGTTGGGGGTTTTGAGAACCTCGAAGCCTGCGATCACGTCGAACAGTTCCTCGGAAATGACGGCCTGGCGTTGCTCGTGATACTCGCGATCGAGGCCATCGAGGAGGTCGTTGATATTACGCTCGGCGCGCTGCATCGATGCGAGGCGGACGGAGTGCTCGGCGGCGGCCGAGCTGACGCAGGCCCGGAACAGGCTTGCGAACAGGTGCTCGCGCAACAAGGCCTCGACGGTCGGCAGGAACTCGTTGATCGGTTCGGGAAGCCTTCGGGACGGCCATTCCCGCCCCACGACGCCGTCGAGCCAGGCACGGTCGAGCGGGAGGAGGGCGCTCGAAGCCGGTTCGCAGCCGGAACCCCAGATCGGGAGTTGATGGAAAACCACGATGCGGCCGAGGCCATTCCGGGCCCTGCGGCGATCGACGTCGTACAGCAGACAGCTCAGCAGGCCGGGTATGCCGTCGACGGACTCGGGGGCCTTGATCGGTGGCGACATCGGCAGTCCCGAGCCTTCGAGCCTGCCCGCAAGCAGCTCTCCGACGGGCCAGATGTAACAGCCGTCAGGGTTGCTGCGGAGAGCTTCCGCGGCGAACCGGGCGAGCGTCTCGTTGAAATCCGCGGCCATGCCGTGATCGGTGCCGAACACGATGGCGCCGGTCGGACCCGGAACTGGTTCGCAAAGCCGCTCCAGGACGGCAGCGTTCGCATTCCAGAGAAGGGCCCGGAAGCCCGTTTCCACGGAGGCCGCGTACTCGTCGAGGCCGGGCATGGCTCGCTCGTAGGGTCCGATGCTCACCAGGGCGAGCGTCTTCATCGTTTTCACGACGGATTTCAGCCCCTCGGCGCTCCTGATGTGGCGCCGGATGTCGGCGATCGTCCGGCTCACGCGGTCTTTTCCCGGGCGGGCAGGGCGTTTTCGGCGAGGGCGAGAAGCGCGGCTTCGTCTTCCGGTCCCAGTGTTTCGCGGCGCATGATCCGTTCCCGGATCTCGTCGGGAATCGCCGAGGCAGCCGCGCACAGGGCCCGCTGTGCATCGCGCATCCGATCGAGCGGCTGGTTCGTCAGCAGACCGCGCGTCAGTGCGAGCAGCAGGAGGATCTGCCGAAGGACGTCGAGCCGCTCCGCCGGCCCCTGCTTCAGGCACTCGCGTATCCGGCGGCCGTGCTCGATCGTCTGCCGGGTTGGCTCGTCGAGCCGTGTGCCGAACCTCGCGAACATCTCCAGCTCCTCGAACTGGGAAAACCGCAGCTTCACTTCCGCCGCCGCCGCGTGGTAGGCGGGCAACTGGGCCTTCCCTCCGACGCGCGAGACGGAACGGCCGATGTCGATGGCTGGCAGCGTCCCCTTCTGGAACAGGACCGGCGAAAGGTAGATCTGCCCGTCGGTGATCGAAATAAGATTCGTAGGTATATATGCTGAAATATTTTGAGCCTCGGTCTCGACGATGGGCAGCGCCGTCAGCGAACCGCCTCCACGCTCCCGGCTCAGATGCGTGGAACGCTCGAGCAGGCGCGAGTGGAGGTAGAAAACGTCGCCGGGAAACGCCTCCCTGCCCGGAGGCCGACGCAGGAGAAGCGAGATCTCCCTCCAGGCGCGCGCGTGACAGCCCAGGTCGTCATAGACGATGAGCACGTCGCGGCCACGCTCCATGAACCACTCGGCGATGCTCGTCGCTGCATACGGAGCGATATACTGGAGCCCGGGACCGTCTGCCGGTTCGGCCACGACGACGATCGAGTGCGCCATCGAGCCCGACGTGCGCAGCTCCTCGATTGCCTTCGCGACGCTTGCGCCGCGCTGGCCGATGGCGCAGTAGACGCAGATCACGCCGTTGTCACGCTGGTTCATCATCGCAGCCAGGGCGATCGCCGTCTTGCCCGTCTGCCGGTCGCCGAGGATCAGCTGCCGCTGGCCACGGCCGATCGGGATCAGGGCGTCGATCACCTTGATACCGGTCTGGAGGGGAACGATGACCGGCTCGCGGTCGGCGATCTCGGGTGCCTGGCGCTCGATGGGGAGGCGCCCGGAATGGAGGATGGGGCCGCGGCCGTCGAGCGGCCTGCCGAGAGGGGTCATGATCCTTCCCAGAAGGCCGTCCCCGACGGGCACGTCCATCACCCGGTCGAGACGCCTGACCGACGAACCGGCCGAGATGCCGGCGGCCTCTTCGAGCAGAATGCAGCCGACACGGTCCGGTTCGAGATTGACGGCGACACCCGCGGATCCGTTCTCGAACCGCACGAGTTCGTCGAACTTCACGTCCGGAAGGCCGCGCACCACGGCGACGCTGGAGGAAACGCTCTCGAGACGTCCGGTTTCGGCGACGGCAAGACTTCCGGAAACCCGATCTTTCGCTTTGGTAAGCGCCGTCACCGTGCGGCTGAAGATCGTTCCAAGTTCGCCGCCCGGGACGGCCGCCGACGGCGCTTTGCGGTCGGTCAGACTTCCCGACACGAGCTTCTCGGCTTTTCCGAGGGCCGTGACGGTGCGCTCGAAGATCGGCCGCATCTCTTCGGAAACGGGGCGTCGCTTCATGCCGTGCGCTCCTGGAGAAGTTCGTGGATGCGCTCTTCGAGCGTCGCGAGGTATTCAGAGAACGTCCAGGCGATGCGCCTGTCGCCGATGTGTACCTCGATCCCGCCGATCAGTTCCGGGGCTGTCTCCCACGTGCATGTGGCGACCGGCTTCGCCCCGTCCGGCGTCCCGACATCCTGAACTATTGTATGAGTTATTTCATTGCGGAGCCCATCGGGCAGGGACGAGGACGTCCGGATGACGATCGGGGTCTTGCACGCGGCGATCAGTTCCTTCCGATGTTCCCGGTCGCCGGGAGGGGTCTCGCGCCATCTCCGGAGAAAGGCCCTCGCCATTGCCTCGTCGAGGTCCGTGTCGCTGAGATCCCGCATCATCTTGCGCGTGGCGTTCATCAGCTCCGTTCCGGCCAGGTCCGCGAGCAGGCGGCCTGCCGTCTCCTTCTCCTCGTCGATGCGGCGTTTCCAGTTCGTGCTCATCTCCTCGAGCTCGCGCCGCGCCTCTTCGAGCCGTCGAACCCGTTCCGCTTCGAGTTCTTCCGTGAGCTGCCGCTGCATGGCGGCTTTCTGGTGCTCGTAGGCGTCCCGTTCTTCCGAGAGCGCCTTCCGGTCGCGATCGGCTGCTTCCCGGGCCGACGCGGCGTCGGAGACGGCGGCCTCGACCGTCCGGCGGCGGGTCTCGAGGGCGTCGAGAATCGGCTGGTACAGGACATACTTGAGGATCCAGACCAGGACGAAAAAATTCACGATCTGCGCCGCGAACGTGAACCAGTCGATATGCATGGTCAGTGAGCCGCTTTCGCGATGAAGTAGTTCCAGAACGGGTTCGCCAGGAGCAGGATCATGGCGATGACGAAACAGTAGATCGCCATCGACTCGATCATCGCGAGGCCGACGAACAGGGTCCGTGTGATCGGGCCGGCTTCGTCGGGCTGTTTGGTCAGGGCTTCCAGCGCCGCCAGGATGGCTTTCATTTCGCAGATGGCGGGGGCGAGCGTTCCGAGGAACATCAGGGCCGCCGCTGCAATCATCGAGGCCATGGCGATAAGGGACAAAGGTTCCATTTCAGAGGGCTCCTTTCAGTTTTCGGGCTCTTCTTCGGCGGTCGCCGCGGCGAGGAACACCGCGGCCAACAGGGAGAAGATACATGCCTGCACGAATCCGGTGAGCAGACCGAACAGTTTCATGACGACGGGGACGAAGAACGGCACCAGCGAGATCAGGAGGCCGCCGACGAGGTTCTCGCTCATCACGTTCCCGAACAGGCGAATCGCCAGCGCGACGGTGCGTGAAATATCACCGAGAATATGCAATGGCGCCAGGAGAGGGTTGGGATGGCACAGAGAGGCAAGCCATCCGCGCAGGCCCTTCTTCGCGATCGCGAACGCCGGGGTGGCGATGAAAACGCACATGGCGAGCGCTGCCGTCGTCGAAAACGAAGCCGTTGGCGGCTCGTAGAAAGGTAGGACGATCAGCAGATTCGCCGTCGCGATGAAGAGGAACAGGGTGCCCAGGAAAGGCAGATGCCTGTCGGGGTCCTTGAAACCGATCTCCTTCAGCTGCCCGCGGAGCAGTTCGACGATCGTTTCGAGCAGGTTCTGCCACCATGATGCCTTGAGATCGCCGGTCAGCCGACGCGTTGCGAGAACGGAAACGGCGATCAGGAAAACCATGATGCCCCAGGTCGCCGCCAGGGTCAGATTGATCTTCATCCAGCCGTACTGCCAGAAGACGATCGCGTCAGGGCCGTGAATCATTCCCGTCCCCTTTCTGCTCATGCCCGGAAAGACCGCGCTGTTCGCGGGAAAGCCATTCCCAGAGCGAGGCGAATCCGAACGCCGTGCCGCCCGCGAGGCCAAGGACGGACCAGGGAACCCCCGACGGCCAGCGGTTGTCGATCCAGTGTCCGACGACGAGCCCGAGCAGCCCTGGCACCACGACCGACCAGCCCGCCCGGCCTAGAACGCGAAGGCCGGACCAGAAGCCCGCGAGCCAGGCGTCGTCCCGGGCCGCGCGCCGCGCTTCCCGCTCGGAAATTTTCTTCGACAGCTCCTCCAGCGGGTGGCCGGGATCGGAGACGCCGTCTGCCGACGGCCTTCGTTGCTCATCCATGTCCGTGAGCCCGTGCGAACTGTCTCATGAACCGCGATTCGAGGTCGACCAGGGAGTTCCGCAGGTCCGAGTCGAGGGCGCGGATGCGGCGAAGTTCATCCTCGAGGGCCTGCCTGAGAGATTCTCCGGCTTCCGGCCTGACGGCATGCCTGACCGAGACGGTCACGCGGGACCCCGCCTTCGTCAGGATCCCTTCGTCAATAGCTATAGATATAAATTCTCCGGCGGATGTACGGAGCGTGAGGATGCCGGGAACGAGAGCCGCCGTCCCGTCAAGGCGGCGCGGTTCGATCGTGCGGCGGCCGGCATCGGTTTCACATTTGATCGAGGTGATTCCGGCGGCTTCCAGGACGGGCCGCGTCGGTGTCAGCACACGCACGCTCATCAACTCCTCCGGCGTTCCGGTCGGGACTGATCCGGTTTCGCTCATGCTGCCCGTTTCGCGTGTTTCGCGAACGCCTCGTCGATCGTGCCGATCATGTACAGGTCTCCCTCGGGGATGTCCCGCAGGTCGTCGTTGAGAATCCGCTCACAGCCGTCGAGAGCGTCGTTCAGGGCGATAAGCTTTCCCTGCACGCCGGTGAAGTGCTCGGTTGTCCGGAACGGCTGCGTGAAGAACCGTTCCAGGCGGCGGGCCCGGAAGACGATATTGCGGTCGTCCGGCGAAAGCTGCTCGATCCCGAGCATCGCGAGAATATCCTTGATCTCGTCGTATCGGGCCAGGGTTTCGCGTACCCGCTGCGCGACGAGGTAATGTCGCTCGCCGACGATGTGCGGCGCGAGCATGCGGGAGTTCGACTGGAGCGGGTCGATCGCGGGAAAAAAGCCCTCCGCGGCCCGGCGTCGCGAGAGAACGATCGTCGACGAGAGGTGCGAAAACGTGTGGACCGCGGCCGGGTCGGTCAGGTCGTCGGCCGGCACGTAGACGGCCTGGATCGACGTGATGTCGGCGCTTTCGGTGCCGGCGATCCGTTCCTGGAGCTGGGCCAGGTCGGTCGCGAGGGTCGGCTGGTAGCCGAGCCGCGACGGGATGTTCCCCATCAGGCCGGAGACCTCGGAGCCGGCTTGTATAAATCTAAATATATTATCCATCAGGAGGAGCACGTCGCGCTTCTGCACGTCCCTGAACCACTCGGCCATCGTCAGCGCCGCGTGGCCGATACGAAACCGGCAGCCGGGAAGCTCGTTCATCTGCCCGAACAGGAGGACCGTGTGCGGGAGCACGCCCGCCGCCTTCATCTCTCTGTACAGCTCCTCGCCCTCGCGACACCGCTCGCCGATGCCGCAGAAGATGCTCACGCCCTGGTGGCGTTTCACCATGCTGCCGATCATCTCGGTGAGCAGGACCGTTTTGCCGACCCCGGCCCCGCCGAACAGACCGCTCTTGCCGCCGCGCTCGAGCGGCATCAGCACGTCGACGATCTTGATGCCCGTCTCGAAGACCCCCGACCGCGTCTCGCGGCGGGACAGCGCCGGCGGCGATGCGAGAATCGGCCGCCATTCGATGTCGGTGACCGCGCCCAGCCGATCGATCGGCCGGCCGAACACGTTGAACATGCGCGAGAGCGTGCCGTTGCCGACCGGCGCTTGGAGCTGAGCCTCCGTATCATGAAGCCGCACGCCTCGCGACAGGCCCTGGGTCGGAGTGAGGGCGACTCCGCGAACGGTGTTGCCGTCGAGGTGCGCCAGGATTTCCATGATGAAGGGGGCTTCCCCGTCCGTCGAAAGCAGATTGTTGATGCAGGGAAGCCCTTCGTCGAACCGGACGTCGACGACAGACCCGCGAACGGCGGTCACATGCCCCGTTTTTCCCTGTAATCGGTCGGCGGTTTCCACCACGACACCTCTCAGCCGTTATGCCTCATCAGGCATTTCCCGTGGGATTCTCTCTCGTGTCATGTTACCACAGATCGAGTGAAATCTCCTCGCGCGGCAAACAGGATCTGCGGATGCGTTCCTACGGTTGTGTGTTTCTCTTCGGAGCATCCCTGTGCACCAGAGGGGGGGATGCCCGATGAGGTTGATCCGTCTTTTCCGGTGTGGCTGAAGTGTGGTATGGTGACGACGGTCCGGGATGGCATATCCGGGCCGTATTCCCTTTTCCGGAGGACTCAGGCCTGTGTCGAAGCAGATCCCGGATCTAACCTGGCAGGATAAAGCCATTCTGGTGACGATTCCCGTCGTCGTTCTGGCCATCTTCGTGTTCGCCAACTATATGGGACAAGATGCAACCGTGAGCGATGCGTTTCAACAGAAGATTCCCAAGGTGGTCGTTCGCGACGCGGGCATGATCTCCGTCCTCATTCCGCCCGATCCGGTTGCTACGGGCACCCAGAAATGCCGCCTTCGCTCGCGCGACGGGCAGACGGAGTTCACCTTCAACTATCATGTCCAGGGAAGTGCCACCATGAACCTCGCCGTCGGGCGCCAGATCCAGTTCTACGGCGAGTATACCTACAGCCCGGAGGGTGGAGCGATCGACGTTCCGTTCAAGGGAAAGAGTGGCCGCCTCTCGGGATGGGCCGTCTACGAGAACAAACGCTTTTACGCCGACGAAGAAGACCAGCCGTTGTGATGCCGCATGGACGGGCCATGACGTACCCGGCCATTTCGTTGACAAAAGCCGCAGCGGTGCGTATGATGGGCTCAAAGAGTCAGATACCGTACCCGGAGGAGGAACCCGCGTGACCCAGCGTAAGAACTACTTCATCGCGAAGGGGATGCAGAGCAGATTCGCAGGAACGATCCTGCTTCTCGTCTTCCTCATCACCGTCATCACTGCCTGCAACATTTACGTGCTCGGTTCGTTCTTCCTGACCACGCAGGCGACCCTGAGCGAAGGCCAGACCGCCGAGAGCATGATGCGCCATTTCGTCACCGAGCTGTGGCCGCGGCTTCTCCTGCTGGTCCTCGTCAACGTGATCATCGTGTTTATCGTCAGTATTATGTATTCACACCAGTTCGCCGGGCCCGCATACAAGCTCGAGAAGAGCATTCAGCGCATCGCTGATGGCGACCTGACGTTCGAGATCCACCTGCGCCGCAACGACAGCCTCAAGGAGCTCGCGGTCGCGATCAACTCGATGTTGTCCCGGTTCCGCGAGACGCTGGCCCAGGCCCGCATCCTGAGCGACGACGTCGCTTCCAAGCTCGGCACGCTGAGCAAGGACGAGAAGTTCGCGTCGCTGGCGAAGAACGCCCAGGAACTCAAGACGATGATCGAGCAGTTCAAGCTCGTGAAGGACGTCGAGCCCGGCGCCCCGTCGTCCGAAGCGAACAACTCGAAGGCCTGAAGACCGTCGTTCTTCAAATTCAGCTCCACAAGACCCCGAAGACAGGATCTTCGGGGTCTTTCATTCTATACATGGATAAATAAAAAAACGTGTGGAGGGAGTTCCCTTCACACGTTTCTGCGGAATATCGTCCGGTGGTCAGTCTTCCACGAGGGAATCGCGGAGCCGTGCGAGACGGCCGCGCAGGCGGAGGATCGCCTTCGTGTGCAGCTGGGAGACGCGCGAATCGGAAACGCCGAGGATCTTGCCGATTTCCTTCGAGGTCAGGTCTTCGTAGTAATACAGGGTGATGACCATGCGCTCGCGCTCGGACAGCTTCGAGATCGCGTCGGCGAGAATGCGCTTGGCTTCGGCTTCCTCGATTTTCAGCTGGGGGTTGTCGCTCTTCTGGTTCTCAACGAAGTCGAAGCGGGAAGAACCTTCCTCGTCATCGTAGAAAATCTCGTCGAGCGAGAGCAGGAGAGACTTTTTCGTCTCATCGAACAGCTTGTGCAGTTCGGAGATGTCGATTTTCAGGAACTCGGCGATCTCCTCGTCGGTCGCGTCGCGGCCCAGCTTGCCTTCGAGCTTGGCATAGGCCTTTTCGAGCTTGCGGGCCTTCTGGCGGATCGAACGCGGGGTCCAGTCGAGGAGGCGAAGCTCGTCGAAGATGGCGCCGCGGATGCGGGTCTTCGCATAGGTCTTGAACTTGACGTTGCGCGCCGTGTCGTATTTGTCGATCGCGTCGATGAGGCCGAGGATACCGTAGCTGACGAGGTCGTCGAACTCGACGTTGCTGGGCAGGTTCACGGCGATACGGCCGGCGACGTATTTGACGAACGACGCGTACTTCATGATCAGCGAGTCCTTGATCCGCTGGTCACGGGAAACCTTGTACTGCTGCCAGAGCTTCTGGTCTTCCTCGTCCTGCGCGCGTGCGGCGGCTTTTCGCGCCTCTGTCGCCTCGCGCTCCTTTTCTTCTCTGGCTGCCTTGCTCATTTGAGAATCGTGGTTCACATCTGTCCTCCGCGTTTAAACCGCCTCAGGATACCACAACCGAATCGCCCCGCGATACAGCTTTCCCATTTTCGTCGGAATACCGTGGAAATGTCGCCGGCTGAAACCCGGCGGCGTCTTCCCTGGCACCGTTTTCCTCACGGCCGGATGTCGCTTCCGGACCGATTTCCGACAGGAGATCGCCAAGCTCGGTTTCGATCTGCTGTTGGTCGAGTTCGATTTCCTTTTTCAGGTTTTCCGTTTCTTTTTTGGTCGTGGCCGGCATCAGGAGCACCTCGAGAGCGGAGCCGGTGACTGCCCCCAGAATCCCGAAGAGGAAAAACGAGGTCAGCGTCCGGAACAGCAGCGTCGCCAAGGTCACCTTCGCGAGCAGCGAAAGGGTCGAAATCAGGGCGGACATGGCCAGGGCGAGAAACAGTCCCATGATCAGCGGAAGTCGTGCCATCAGATCTCCTTCACCGATTCGCCGAGCACGGTCAGGCTGATGCGCCCCGTCGCGAGGTTCATCTCGAGAGACCGGCCGCAGCGGCCGCCGATATCCCGTGCCAGGATCGGGACCCTGAGCTTTTCGAGCGCGCGTATCGCTGAGGTGGTGTTCTGGGTGCCGATATTGTTCGTGAGATTCTCCGTCGGCGGAAACATTTCCGCTCCACCGACGATCTTGGAAACGATGCTGCTCTTGTAACAGCCGGCGTGCGCAAGCGTCTGGAAGAGCAGGGGAATCGCCGTGTCCGCGAACTTGCGCGGATTCACCCGTTCCTGGGCGATGCCGGTCGAGTCGGGGAGGATGATATGTGCCACTCCGCCGATTTTCGTTTTCGGATCATACATGGCGACGATCACGCATGAGCCGATCCCGTAGGCGGCGAGGATGTCCGGATTGCGGGCGATCCGCAACTCCGCCATGCCGACGGGGTAGATTTCGGGCATTTCATTTGACTCCGAGCTGGCACAGCAGCTGTTCGAGCGAATCGTGGTCGGGCATCAGGAAGATATGAAGCTTGAGATCCTCGTTGCTTTCGAGAAACGAAGTTTCGATCATCAGGACGTGATCGCTGACGGCCGCCATATCGGCCACGACGGTGTCTATCAGCGCTCCGGCCATGTCGAAGGCCATGGCCGGAAGCGAGTTCAGCATGGTCGTGCGGGTCAGGATGGAGAGCGCATTGAGGAACGACCCCGCGAGGATGTTCCCGATTTCGCGCATACACGAAATCTCGAAGTCATCCATATCTGATGCTTTATTTGCCTTGCTCTTCGGGATGAGAGTGCGCATCAGCTTGATGCCCGTGTCTTCCGGGATGAGGAGGAGAAATTTTCCGGAGATTTTTCCCATGACTTTCAGGAAAATTCCGATGGTCTTTTCCTGGGGGCCGCCTAGCAAAGACGAAATCTCGCTGAAGGGAAGGATTTTTGCGGTCGGAACGTCCATGGCGATCTTACGGTTGAGAAACTGAGCCAGGGCGGTACAGGCGTTTCCCGAGCCGATATTCCCGAGTTCGCGCAGTGCATCGAGCTGGTCTTTTCGCAATTCGCTGAGATCTTGCATCGAAAGACACTCCCCCCCTTGGGTTATTACTTTGATCATATCAGACCCCCAGAGGGTTTGCAAGGCACGTCCCCGCCGGTGAACGGAGGGAGAAGCGGCGCCCGCGGCCTGCATCTGGAACGCTCGTGCGTCAGTTCTTCGGTTTTCCCGGCGTGCCCTGGGAGGGGGAAGGAGGGGCGGGAGGATCGGTATAGAGTTTTGCGTTGAATCTGTTCATCGCCCTGCCGCCCATGCCGATCAGCCACATCGTCGTCAGTTCGGGGATGTCGGCCATCACTCGCGCGAGAATCGTTTCTTCTTCCGGTGTGAAGGGACCTAGGACATGGTCCACCAGACCGGCGCCGCTGGGCATGCCCACGCCGATCCTCAACCGCCAGAACTGCTGGCCGATGTGGCCAATGATCGATTTGAGGCCGTTGTGCCCGCCATCAGCACCGGAGCTTCTGAGCCGAATCTTTCCCGAAGGGAGGTTGATATCGTCGACGATGACCAGCACCGACTCCGGGGTGAGCTGCTCGGCCGCGATGAAGGCGGCAACAGATTCGCCCGAAAGATTCATATACGTCTGCGGCTTGATCAGGAGATGTGACTCACCCTTGAAGCTGAACGAAGCTTCACGCGCATGGTGACGCGAACGGTCGAACCGCGTTCGAAACCGCTCCGCAAGGGCATCCGCGGCACGGAAACCAACGTTGTGCCGCGTATTCTCATACTCGCTTCCCGGATTCCCTAGCCCGACAATCAACATAGCGCCCGATTCTAAAAGCTTCCCGCCTCTCTGTCAATCGCCTCGTCCGCTTTCAAGCTTCAAACTTCCCTCTTCAGATTTCCCACCCTGACTTCCCTGCAACGTGCGATTCTGTGGTATTCGCCATTTGACACGCCAAGGCAGGGTGGGTATAATCCGTTTTCATTTTCACCGGCCATGCCAGGCCCATAAAAGGATGTCAAACCCATGGATGCACAACCCAAGGTTCTTCTCGTCATTCTCGACGGCTTCGGCATCTCGGATCGCGCGGACGGCAACGCCGTGCGCCTCGCCGCCCCCGAATTCATCGACCGCCTCTTTCGTGAACGTCCCTTCACCAGCTTGTCCGCATCGGGCCTGAGCGTCGGTCTGCCCGAGGGCCAGATGGGCAACTCCGAGGTCGGTCACCTCAATATCGGTGCCGGCCGCGTCGTTTACCAGGACATCACCCGCATCGACCGCTCGATCGCCGACGGCTCGTTCTTCGAAAATCCCGTCCTGACCCGCCTCATCGACGAGGTGCGCGATGCCGGGAAGGCCCTGCACCTGCTCGGCCTCCTTTCCGACGGTGGCGTCCACAGCCGGAACGACCAGGTGTATGCCTGCCTGAAACTCGCCGCGAAGCGCGGTCTCAAGAATGTTTTCATCCACGCTTTCATGGACGGCCGCGACACGTCGCCGACCAGCGGTGCCGGCTTCATGCGCGAGCTGGTCGAGCAGATGAAGAAGATCGGCGTCGGCCGGGTCGCGACCGTCGGCGGCAGATACTACGCGATGGATCGCGATCTCCGCTGGGAACGCGTCGAAAAGGCTTACCAGGCGCTCGTGCACGGCACGGGTAACCGTGCCGCCGACCCCGTCACGGCGGTCGAGGCCTCGTATGCGGCCGGCGTGACCGACGAATTCATCGTTCCCGCCGTCATCGAAACCGACGGGAAGCCGACGGCCGTTATTTCCGACGGCGACGGCATCCTCGCGTTCAACTTTCGCGCCGACCGCATGCGCCAGCTCACGCGCGTCTTCACCGAGGAAGGCTTCGCCGATTTCCCGCGCAAGGAGATGAAGCTCCGATACGCCAGCTTCACGCAGTATGCCGAGAAGTTCAACGTCCCGGTCGCGTTCCCGCCCCAGCGGCTTCCTGACACGCTTGGCGAAGTCCTCTCGCAGCGCGGCATCCCCCAGTTCCGTATCGCGGAAACCGAGAAATACGCGCATGTCACCTACTTCTTCAACGGAGGTGTCGAGCAGGCGCTTCCCCACGAGGAACGGCAGCTGATTCCCTCGCCGAAGGTGAAAACCTACGATCTCAAGCCGGAAATGTCGGCGTTCGAGGTAGGGGAGGCCCTGCTGGAGAAGATCCGCTCGCGCCGCTTCCCGTGCGTCGTCGTCAACTTTGCCAACTGCGACATGGTGGGGCATACCGGCATCGTCGACGCGGCGGTGAAAGCCGTGACCACCGTCGACTGCGTGCTGTCGAAGATCATCCCGGTCGCGTATGACCTCGGCTACGACTGCATCATCACCGCCGACCACGGAAACGCCGAACAGCTCGTCGACCCGAAAACCGGCGGCCCGTTCACCGAGCATACCGTCAATCCCGTGCCGTTCTGCCTTCTGACACGCCATTCCTTCGACCTTCGCGGCGGCGGCAGCCTGTGTGATATAGCGCCTACTATTCTGGAACTGCTCGGCGTGCCGCAACCAGCGGCGATGGATGGCAAATCCCTGCTGGTACGGAAAAAGTGATGGATACACGAGGTGCCGGGGTGGCGCGCGGCATGCTGTTCATCATCTCCGGCCCGTCGGGAGTGGGGAAAACCGTGCTGTGCAACCGGATGATCGGGCGATTCCCGGACATGGTCTACTCGATTTCCGCGACCTCTCGCGAGCCGCGCGGGGGCGAGAGGGACGGCCAGGAGTATTTCTTTTACACGCCGGAACGGTTCGAGGCCGAGATCAAGGAGGGGCTGTTCGCCGAGTGGGCCGTCGTGCACGGCAACTACTACGGAACGCCGCGGGCCTTTCTCGACCGCCAGCGTGATTCGGGAAAGCACGTTCTGCTCAATATCGACGTGCAGGGCGCCTTCAAGATCCGAAAGGTGTACCCCGACGCCGTTCTCGTCTTCATCATGCCGCCTTCGATCGAAAGTCTCGAAAATCGACTCCGGAAACGGAATATCGATTCCGAGGCGGTCCTTCA
Organism: Candidatus Ozemibacteraceae bacterium; assembly: GCA_017998915.1. Classification (GTDB taxonomy): domain Bacteria; phylum Muiribacteriota; class Ozemobacteria; order Ozemobacterales; family Ozemobacteraceae; genus MWAR01. The sequence continues at coordinate 2,477 of JAGOCE010000008.1, read as the reverse complement.
GCAGCGGTTGAAGAACGCGCGCGAGGAGATGGCGCACAGCGGAGAGTATGACCGCGTGGTCGTGAACGACGACCTCGATGTCGCGACCGAATCGCTCGCCCTTCTCCTTGAAGACTGCGTCCGGTCCGGCCCCATCGCGAAACCGGGGAGCTGAACGCACCGGCCGTTTCGTTGCCGATAGGCTTGCAGAGCCGCTTGACACCCCCCCGGCATGCGCCCGTATAATTCAAGAAACATCATCACTTGGAGGCAGGTATGAACATTCGGAAAATGATGAGCTTCGTCGCCGTATTGATCGCCGTTCTGTCGTGCGCGTCATGGGCCGCCGAGGCCCAGATGCAGCCGCTCGACGTGAAACTTTCGATCATCGGCGGGCAAGTCAAGCTGACGCGCGTCGGCAAGGTGCTCTCCGATGTCATCACCGCCGCTTCCCCCCTGTTTGCCGGCGATCTGATCGAGACGCTGCGCGAATCGAAGGCCGAACTGGTCTACGGCGACGGCACCCGCATGCGCATCAAGCCGATGACCATGGTCGAGCTGCAGCCGACCGCGCTGAAGGTGTTCAAGGGCCAGACCTGGTTCAAGTTCGTCAAGCGTGGTTCCGAGTTCCTGATCGAAACGCCGAGCCTCGTCGCCGGCATCCGCGGCACCGTGTTCGACGTGGCCGTGAGCTCCCGCGGCAAGTCGGTTCTTTCCGTCGTCCAGGGCGCCGTCGCCGTCCGGGGCAAAAACGGTTCCGGCCAGGAGATGCTGGTCAAGGGCGGAAAGGCGACCAGCTGCTCCGTCGGTGAAGAGCTCTCCCAGGCCTATGACTTCAACGTCGAGAAGAAGAACGCCGAGTGGAAGGACGCTGACTGGGCCGGTGCCTCGGAAGCGGATATCAACGCTCTCTACATCAATTATTTCAACCTCAAGAGCGAGTACGGCGCCAACGACTCCCGCACCATCGAAGCCTTCAAGCGCTTTGAGGAAGCCCAAAAGGCCAAGGCCCTGAAAAAACCCGCGAAGTAAGCGTTTCCGACATCGCATCCAGACCGGGGGTTCCGCAAGGAACCCCCGGTTCGGCTTATAGCCGGAAATCTGGGAACGTGATGCCCCGCGGTACGTCGATGGGTCCCGGGGAAAATATACTATTCGCTATCTGATGTGCGGCGGCGTTTCTTTTCGGCGTGAGCTCGCTTGCCGGCGAGGCGGCGCTCTTTCGATGCGCGCGTCGGCTTCGTCGGGCGCCGCTTTTTCGGCGGGGTGAGCGCCTTCAGGATGAGGTCACGAAGTTTTCGGAGGGCTTCCTCGAGGTTGTAGCGCTGATCGCGGCTTTCCTGGCAGGTGATCAGGAGCCGCCCCTCGGCGTCGACCCGGCTGGCGGCGATGGCGCGAAGCCGTTCCTTCACGGCCGGGGAAAGGGCTGTCGTGCCGTTCAGATCGAAACGGAGCTCGACTTTCGAGGCGACCTTGTTCACGTTCTGGCCGCCGGGCCCCGAACCCCGCGCCGCGCTCCACTGGAGATCGGCGGTCGGAATCGTCAGAGACTCGTTGATCTGAAGGGGGTCCGTCATCCGGTCAGTCCCTTCCGCGCCGGCCTGACGAGGCCCGCAAGGATCGCGACGGCCGCCCAGATGTCGAGTTTCGACATCGCGTCCGGATGGTCTCCGGCTTCTTCGGGCGGCATCAGCACATGCGCCAGGGGGCCGAGCGGCCCCCAGCGGTAGGGGGTCATTGCCTCCCGGCGGGGAAAAAACGCGATGGTATGGATTCCCGCGGCGGCGGCGAGATGCATCGGCCCGGTGGAACCGCCGGCGAATCCGAAGCCCGATGCGAGAAGCGCCGCCAGATGCGCTGCGTCAGGCGCATCGTCGATCACGGTGAACTCGCCCGGCACGGAAGGGCCGAAGGCTTCGGCCAGGCTCCGCTCGGCCGGACCCAGGGTGACGACGACCGGCAGTTCGGCGCCGCGGAGCCCCGAAACCAGCTCGACGTACCGGCCCAGCGGCAGGTTGTGCGCCGAACCGCCGTGTCCGGGATGGACGAACACCGGGGGCGCCGTCATGCCCGCGGAGGCGAGACGGCGCGCGGCCCATTCCTTTGTATAGTTATTTATATATAATTTTGGGAGCGTGCGGGGAGGGGAAAACCCGAGCCCGGTCAGCAGGTCGAGGTTGTACTCGGCTTCGTGCTTCTCGTTGCGCGAACGGTTCTGGACGAGTCGGTGGGTCAGCAGAAACTGCCAGATGTTGGATGCGCGGCCGGCCATGAGGGGAATGCGGGCGAGCCAGCAGGCCGCGATGGCTCTGCCGGACGGATGCACCAGGATGGCCGCGTCCGGCTTGTGCGAGCGAATCTCTCGGACCAAGTCGAGAAAGGGCTGCTGGACGCCATCCGGGTCGTCGAGCAGCACCTCGTCGATGTCGGGGTGGCCCAGCAGGAGGGGGGCCGTGTACGAACGGACATGGGCGATGAGCTTCGCCCGAGGGCATAAC
>JAGOCE010000250.1 GCA_017998915.1 Candidatus Ozemibacteraceae bacterium | reverse complement strand
GGCGTCATCCGCCCCGTCTGCGGTCACGGCCTCCGGAGGAGCATCCGGAACTCCTGCCACCGCATCGAGATCGTCGAACAATCCACCACCCTCGACCGCGGAAGGAACTTCAGGAAGCTCGATCTCTACGACCTGCGTCGGCACCAGCAGTTCTGCCGCCACGGATGTCCCAGGCTCCACGGCCACAAAAGGCTTTTCAGCCGACACACCGGAAACAGGCGACTCTGCGCCGAAAGATGGCGCTTCTTCGACGGGCGTGTCGGATACCGCCGGCAGGGGCTCCCCGGCCGGAGCGGGTCGCTCTTCGGCGGCAGGGGCCTCCACGATAGCCGAGGCGGGTTCGGGCACGGGCTGAGCCTCAGCACCGGACGAAGACGAAGACGACGGCGACGGCATCAGGCGCGACATCGCCATGACGAACGCCTCGGTCTTCATCGCCTGAGAGCGAAGATGATCGCGGGCTTTTTGCGCGTGGTAGCGTGTTCCAACGTCTTCGGACAAAACGTGGCCATCCAGGGCGCCGGCGAGCAGCCGGAAGTGTTCCTTCGAGACGAAACGCAGGGCCAGCACACGCTGCATGGCGTCTCCTGCCCGCTGCCTTTCCATCCCTCCAAGCGATGTCACGATCGGATGCAGCTCGTCTTCCGTCTGGCGTTCGCCCAGGTCGAACAACCGCCACCATTCGCCGGCTTTTCCTTCGGCGACGGCCGCGGCGACGAGCTGTTCGAACCGGTCGAACAGACCCCGCATCATCAACGCCCTCAGAAGCACATACCAGACTTCTTCCGAGCCGTTCTTGTGCCAGGTTTTCTCGAGGAAATCGATCGCTTCTGCCGTCAGATCCAGAGGATCAGCCGTCCGGTAATACTCGCCGAGAAGCCGTCCCATGGCTTCATCCTGGGGAACGTGCACCAGGTAGCGGCTCAGCACGGGCAACACCTCGGGGGTGACCGGCCTTCCGGCCAGGATCGCCTTTCCGGTTTTTTCGACCAGTTCGCGGTCATCGAGGCGGCCGGCGGCGTATTTCACGACGAAGGCGAACTGTTCCGGCGTCTGGGCGGGCAACTTCAGATACTGCCGCCCGAGCATCCCCACGGCATCGGGATCGTCAGGCCGGATTTCGAGGACCAGCTCGGCATACCGGATTCCCTTGACCGCATGTCCTGTCGCAAAGGCGCATCGCGCGAGAAGCCGGTATAACTGGAGTTTGTCATCGGTGTCGCGCGCGGCTGAAAACCGTTTCTCGAGCGATTTGAGGGCAAGACCCGGCATTATCCTGGCGACGAGGGCGATCCATGTCCAGTAGAACCGCTCCCACCAGGCGAAAAACACATGCATGCTCCGGGCGAGGAGGAAGATGGCAGCCAGCATGAGGAGTGGAACGAACTTCCAGCCGTGCCGCCACACCCACAGGATGCGGCCGGGCCATGCCAGAAAGGGGCTGTTCGGATCGATCGTCTGCGCCGCCACGAGTTCTTTTTCCGCGTCGACGTACCGGGTCTGACTCATGGCCACGCGCATTTTCACGTAGGGCGGCCAGAAGCTTTTCGGCGCCTTTGCCGCGAGCCGGTCGGCTTCGGCGATAAGAGTGTCGGGATCCTTCCAGCCCAGCTCACTGTCGGCAATCAGACCCATTTCCCAGACCCGGATGACGCGATCTGTCGAGTTACCGAGTGCCGGATTGCGATTCAATAGTCGCCGCAATTTTTCCCACTGTCGGGCGTCGAACAGGCTCTTCGCTTCGTCGAACCGTTGCGAAACCAGGAAGCGGGACTCCAAGAGTTCCTGCTCGATCGTTTGAAGCCGCGTCGCGTGCTCGGGTGTCGCTACACCCAGGGCGCCAAGCTCCCTGAGAACCTGACGGGCGACGAGGATGTCGTCGCGCCGGTCTGCGGCCTCGAGCTTTTTCAGAAGCTCTTTCGCCAGGGCGTTTCGGCCTGCGGCCTGCGCTCCCGGGACTGCCGTCGCCGTCGCGCTGCCGGTAGCGGTGAGGCGGGCCTGCAGTGACCGGGCCTGAGGGTTGTTCGGGTCGAGCCGGAGGACCTTGGCGCAGAGATCGCGGGCCAGCGCAGGACGTCCCTCGCGCATTGCCCGGAACGCTCCCGCAAAGAGCTCTTCCGCCTGCCTGGCGGCTTGAAGCCGCTGGCGGAATGCGGGGAGAGCGGTTAGCGAGGGATCGAGCCGCTGGAGGCCGTTCAGAAGAATCTGCGCTTGGGAAAGATCGCCGATACTGAGCGCCGCGTCGAGGCGGCTGAGCAGTTCGGGAACACGGCGGACGGCGGTTTCCCGGGCGATGAGAAGCAGTTTCGTGGCGGATGCGGCACCTGCATCGCTGCCCCGTGCGAGAAGTTCGAGGCACTGCATCCTGAACAGCGGCATATCATAGGTCGCATACAGCTTTTCGAGCCGTTCGACGACGCTTTTCCAGTCGGGGGAGAGGCCGCCGGAGAAGCGCGGAATGAGGGCGTCGAGGGCTTCCTGGGCTTCCGCGACGGCAACGGAGGCCTGGTCGGGCCGGGCGAGCAGGAAGCTCAGATAGGCGAGCCAGACCTCCGGTAGCTCGGGTGCGAGCTGGATCGCGCGACGAAACTCCGCGAGAAGCTGCATCCTTCCTTCTTTTCCCGATGTATCCGAAGCAGCGGCCCGGCTCGATGCCCGTTGCGCGACGGCTCCCGCGAGTTCTGCCCGGATGACAGCGGTATCACTCGCGGCGGCGAGTTTCATCTCGAGCTCAGCCACGAGGGTATCGAGATCGACGGCGGCGGGCGACCCCTTTTCGAAGAAAACGGGCTCGGAAGCCGGAGCGGGGCGCACGAGGGGTGGCCGTTTCTTCTTTTTCGACGGAGCCGCACCCGTGGGCGTATCGCCCAAAAGGCAGACGGACAGCGCCAGCAGGGCAAGGATTGCCGGCCCATTCCGTCTATCGCGCATTCCGTGACCAGGCATACGATCCTCTCCTCAGCCCGTCGCCAACCGGAAATTCCCGGGCGCGGGTGCATCGATTTCTATGCCCATGATACCATGCCAGACATACAGAATCGGGAATCGGGAGAGAGGGATCCGGATGAAAATTTCAGCGTTCGACGCGATGGATACCACCGCGAAACAGGCAGCCCTGATGCACATCAAATCCGACCAGGCCCGTCGGAAAGAGGATTATCTGCTCGCCCTGCACGCGCTGACCGACGCCGACCAGCAGGTCCGCCTGGCCGCAAAGCTCGTCAGTCAGGCGTTCTCCGGCCAGCCCTACTTCATCGACCTGAAGGGGCTTTCCACGGACGAGATCCGGGCGAAGGTCGCCGAACGCTTCCCGGAACTGAAGGAAAGCGGGCCGACGCTGGCCGAGCTGCCGCAACAGGAGCGGGATTACCAGAAGCTTGCGGCCGACCTGCAGGCTCGCGGCAGGCAGGCCGAATCGATGAGCGGCGTCTGGGAAGGCCGTTTTCCGAAACAGGCGGCGCTGCTGAACACCCTCCGGACCGACACCCAGGAACTTCTCGCCGGCCTGCTGGAGACGGGCGAAACCTACGACCGTGCGTTCATCGCCTTCTTCAGCGAACAGCTCGGCCCCTTCCGCGAGTGCAGGCGGTCCCTCGACAGCAACGCCGCCACCACTCTGGTCCAGCTCTCGCACGTCCGCGACCCGGAATCGATTTCGCCGGTGTATGCGACCCTGTTCGGCCTTGTCGAGCGCCCGATCTATCTCCTGATCCTGCTCACGGGGAAACGGCTGCTCCTGTTCCTGCGCGACCAGCTGAAAACGTCTTCCGCCGCGGTTCACGCCATTCCATGTCAGCTGATCACGGCCGTGAAGGGGCATCGGACGCCGCTCGGATACACGATCGAGCTCGAGACCACACAGGACATGCTCAAACTGCCCCAACTTTTCCACACCGACGGGGAGGAGCTCGAAAAACTGCTGCGAGAGCGAAGTATCGAGACGATCCAGTCTTCCGAGGAGTTCATCGAACGGGACTTCGAGAAGGAGATCGCTCGTCTCGACAGGCTGTTCCAGGCGAAGACGGTCTCGCCGTCGGAATACATGTTCCGCAAGAGCAGGCTCCAGAAGATGGAACTCGAGAAGTTCTCCGACGCGAACGTCGAGCACCTGCTCGCCAAGCGTTTTTCCGATGCCGGGCTCGGCAAGAAGTTCGACGAGCAGCTCCTGAAGAAGTTCACGTGTGAACGCACCGTCATGTTCACCGATATCGTAGGCTATTCCAAGAAAGCCGCGCAGAAGGAACTGATCGACACGATGACACTCCTCGCCGTGCACGACAAGACGTTGATGCCGATCATTGCCGACTTTCGGGGCCGCCTGATCAAAAAGATCGGCGACGCGTTGATGGTCGCGTTCGAAGATCCGCTCGCCGCCTGCCGCTGCGCGGTCCGCATGCAGGGCGCCCTGATCGAGCTGAACCGGTCGAGTTCCGAGAAGATCCTGATCCGTATCGGCATCAACACAGGAACGGTGTTCGTCAAGAACGAGGACGTGTTCGGTGACGCTGTAAATGTAGCGGCACGTATGGAATCGATGGCCCAGCCGGGCATGATCTTCCTGACCGAGGCGACGCACGTGAAGGTCGGGGGCGAGATCCCCTGCAGCGATTGCGGTGAGCGAAACGTCAAGGGGCAGCGACAGCCTCTGCGCGTCTACATGATCGTCGATGAGAGCCACGGCTCCGCCGAAATGCTCGAGCAGGCAAACGAATTCCGTCGCGAGATGGGCATCGCGGAGCCTCCGGCGGTGGCATCACCGGTTCCAGCGGCTGCCTCAATCCCGTCGCACGATGACGGCGGAGCCCATCCAGTCTCAGTGGTGAGGGCCGAAACGCCGGTCGACACGCCCGACGCGTGTGCCGATGCCGTCAGAACCTCTGTCATGGCGGCTGTCGAATGGTACAAGAAAGGCGTTCATCTCGGCCGGCCGCGAAACGCAGACGTGGAGGCCTGGTTCACGCGATTCGTCAGGGAGTTGCAACACCGCCTGTAAGGGTGACATGCGGGGCGCTGACACTCAGCGCATCAGGAGAATGCTCGCCGCCATGACCATCATGCCGGCGACGACGCCGAAGATCGACAAGTGATGCTCGCCGTATTTCTCGGCCGTCGGCAGCAGTTCGTCGAGCGAGATGAACACCATGATTCCCGCGACCGCGCCGAACAGGATGCCGAACACGGTATCGCTGAAGAACCGCAGGAACAGGAAGTATCCCACGAGGGCGCCGACCGGCTCGGCGAGCCCCGAGAGGAACGAGAGCAAAAAGGCGCGGCGACGGCTTCCCGTCGCGTGGTAGATCGGCACGGAAACGGCGATGCCCTCGGGAATGTTGTGGATGGCTACGGCGACGGCGATGCCCAGGCCCATCGTCGGGTCTTTCAGAGCCGCGATGAACGTGGCAAGCCCCTCAGGGAAGTTGTGAATGCCGATGGCCAGGGCTGAAAACACACCCATGCGCAGAAGCTCGTGTTTGCGGACAGGCTCGGCCGGAACGGGAACGGCGGGCTTTTCGGGACAGTCTTCGGATGTTTCCGGGCACTCGAAATCCTCGCCCAGTTCCTCGATGTTTCTGACTTCGTGCGGATTCTCGAACGACGGTACGAGCTGGTCGATCAGCGCCGAACCGATCATGCCGGCGAAAAACGCAGCCACCGCATATATTTCACCATATTTTTCACCGAACCCGGCGGCCAGCGCCGTCTGCGCTTTGGGCATGATCTCGAGCATCGAGACGTAGATCATGACGCCCGCCGAAAAGCCGAGCGCCCCGGAAAGAAAGCCGGTATTGGTGCGCTTCGTGAGAAACGCCAGGAGGCTTCCGATTCCCGTCGCGAGGCCCGCGAAGAGGGTCAGGGCGAAGGCAAACACCAGCGGGTTCGAACTCATTCCGCACGTCCCTTCCTGAAAATAGGTATTATTATTTATCAAATTTCCCGTGAGAATCCTGCCATGCTGTTCATCGAACGGCTCCAATGATAGTATGTTCCCCCGATTTTTCAAGCGCATGCGTGCAAAAAGGAAATTCATTCGCCCCATGGACGGAACTGCCCGGGTGGACCAGAACCAGCGAAGGATCAGCGCGGCGACGCTCGTCGTCGTCGGCCTTCTGCTGATGGGGTGCGCGGTGCGGTTTGCCGTTCATGAGGAGCTGACGAACAACTACGGGTTCTACTACTACCCTCCCCCGATCTCCGACATGGCGATTCACCTCGACCTGGCGAAGGAAGTCGCGGCAGGCCAGGCGCCTCAGCCCGTCATGTATACGAATCCGGGTTACTACCATCTTCTCGCCCTCGTAT
>JAGOCE010000249.1 GCA_017998915.1 Candidatus Ozemibacteraceae bacterium | reverse complement strand
CTCATTCATGGTCGCCGTGCGGGATCTCGGGATGGACCGCATGATCGATATTCCATTCAATCATGCGGACCGGCAGGCAGAGCACCTGAAGAAGCACTGGTTCAAACAGCACGAAACCGGCGGCATTGAAGCTGGGGCTGACGACGTCGATGCCGACGGCAATCGCGTGCGCATCAACTGGGGAGCCTACATTCTCGAAAACGGCAACCCGGAATTGATCAGATACTGGCTCGACAAGATCATCGTTCCTCATGTCGGCAGCATGAACGTCAATGCGATTCGCATCGATGCGGCGTGGGGCCTCGATCGGAACGGGCTGGCCTCGATCGTCGGCGAAACGAAGCACAGGTTCCCGCACGTGTGGTTCGTCGCGGAAAACCTGGGAATGGCGCGGCTGATCGACCTCGCCGATTCCGGCCTTGCGGCAGGCGCCGAGCGGTATTTCAACAACATGTATTGGTATGACGGAGGAAGGTATATTCCATCTGATATATATCGCTTCCACAAGAGATCGGGACGCAAACCGAGTTGCGCCATCTGGTCGAGTCACGACGTCCTGATGCCTGCCATGAAGGCACTCGCGCTGGCAGATGCGGACAGATACGGCGAGATCACGAACGACAAAGCCCTGCACCGAGAGATCGTCGATAGGAATGGCGTTCGCAGTCTGTCCCAGGTTTCGGATGACCTCCGCCAGAAGGTCGTTTCCCTCATGAAACTCGATTTTCTGCTGACCTGCTTCATGTCAGCCGATCTGATGTTCACGGCTGGCAGCGAACATGCGCTTCTCGAACGAATCAACGTGCTGAAAACCGGCCCTGACGAGTGGACACGGGGAATTCGAACGGATTTCCCTGGGTTCATGAAGCAGCTTCTGCGTGTGCGTGCCGGCGATCCGCTGTTCAATTGCGACGGCGTTCTGATCCCTTTCGGAAACTGGAAACGCTCTCCCGCCGGCATCAAGGGATACGTCAAGCGCCTGCCGGGCCGCGATCTGCTGGTGGCGGCAAACATGAATCTCGACGAACCCCGGCCGCTCAGGCTGCCGGCCTGCATCAGACGTTCGGAACACGTTCGAGAGATCATCGGAGACCATTTCAGGGAGGGCGACGGCCGAAATCTGTCCGCCGAAGTCATGCTCGCGCCGGGGCAGGGATGCGTTCTGTACACTGGGGCTTAGGAGCGTGGCGTTCGGCACCTCGTCCGTTTTCATCAGGCGATTGTATTTATTTATAAATATTATTTTCATGATGGGAGTGAGAGAGACATGTTGATCGAAGAAACCGTAAAAACGCAGCATCCGCAAACGCTCGTCGACGTCACCGAGCTTGTTCGCAACGCGGTGAGAAAATCCGGTCTGAAAGAGGCACACATCCTGGTCTCGGTGCCGCACACCACCGCAGCGCTGACCATCAACGAGAACGCCGATCCCGATGTCGTGAACGACATTCTCAGGCGCATCGAGCGAATCATCCCGACCGACGACCATTCCGACCGGCATGCGGAGGGGAACAGCCACGCTCATCTGAAATCGAGCCTGTTCGGGTCATGCCACCCCTTCATCGTGAAAGACGGAGACCTCGTCCTCGGCACCTGGCAGGGCATCTACCTGTGTGAATTCGACGGTCCCCGCACACGCAAATTACTGATCAGCGTTTTGGCTTCGTAAAATGCACGTAGGGGCGCATCGCGATGCGCCCCTACGATGTTCTTTTTATTTACCCGTCAATATTTATAGCAACTACCGCCAATGTATTCGCGGATGAGAGCGTTCTTGGGAATGACGGACTCGTCTTCCCAGACCGTGATCGATTCGAGCAGGTCGTGAACGCGCTTGGCGCGGATATAGGCATCCTGCCGCTTCGGCTCGTTGCGGTATGCCTCGAGAAACTCCGGGAACCACTTGAAGAGATGCTTTTTGTAGACCGGCAGCTCGTAGGCGAGGGAGCCGTCGATGACGTGATCCACCGTTCCCAGGAACGGGATGATGTGCTGGATTTCGGAGCGGCGCACGTAGTGCCAGTGCTCGAGCGTCTGTTTCGGGCCGTAACTCCGGTGCCACGAGTCGCGCACCATCCGACGCAGCAGGCGGACATCCGTCCAGCGCAGGAACTCGCCGTCCTTATCCTTGATCTGACACAGGGTTTCGATATAAAGTTTGAACTTTTTTTCGGCCGGCACGCTGTCGGTCATGGGGCCGTACAGGCCATGCAGACTGTCGAGCAGCAGGATCTGGTGTTTTTCGAGCTTGAGGGGGTCGGTTTCGGCCTCGCGCTTGCCGGTTTTGAAATTATAGCGGGGCATCTGGATCGTCTTGCCCTCCATCAGTTCGGCCAGATGGCGGTTGATCAGCTCCAGATCGAGGGCCTGCGGGGTTTCGAAATCGTAGTCTCCGAACTCGTCGCGCGGATGGTGGGACAGATCGAAGAAGTAATTGTCGAGATTCATCGCGATCAGCTCGAACCCATGTTCCGACAGGAACTCCCCGATCTTGATCGTGGTCGTCGTCTTGCCCGAACTCGATGGACCGGCGATGATCGCGATGCGCACCTGATCCTTGCGGGCGATGATCTTGTCGACGGCGCTCTTGAGATCGGCCTCGTATTTCTCGGTGACTTCCTGGATGAGCTGGGGATACGTACCGTTCGCGATCCGCTGGTTGATACGGGCGATACTATAGCAGTCATGATCGATCGCCCAGTTCAGCACCTGCCAGATTTTCTTGTAGGGAATGTTGCCCGACGTGGCGGAGTATTGTTCCCGGCCCTGGCGAAGTTTGGCGTGCTCGTGCCGGTAGAGGATGAACGCTTTGGCGGTTTTCGCGTGGCCGTCCTCGATCAGCTCCTTCTCGATCAGGTCCTGGACTTCCTCGACGCTGGGCAGGGCCGGGGGCTGTTTCGTGAGCTCGAGGTGATGCACGACCTTGTCGGCGAGAATCTCGGCAAGACGCCGGTCCTCACCGCCGACTTCCGTTGCGGCGCGAAAGATCGCCTGAACGATTTTTTCCTTGTCGAACGGCACCACGCGGCCGTTGCGCTTGACGATCTGCCGGACGGGTTCCCGTTGTGGACTCATACGTTCTTCTCCTCGTTCGCGTTCTCAATTATTGGCATCAAGCGCCACTTTGTACACCACGGCCAGGTTTCCGAGAATCTGGGCGATCTGGCTGGTTTCCTGGAGTTTGTTGCGTCGGACCAGGCGGGGTTTCGGCGGCACCAGCACGATATCGCCACGCCGGATCGATCCCACGCGGCGCAGCGGCATGACTTCCCCGTTCGCCCGGACGACGATGGTCTTGCCGTGGTTCGAGTGTTCGGCGAAGCCACCCACGCTGTTGATATAGCTGCGGGCACTCATACCTTCGCGATAAATCAGAGTCGAGGGGTTCACGACGGCGCCCACGACCGAAACGGTGTCGGGAATCGGCGGAATCGTGATCTCATCGCCGTTTCGCAACACGATGTCATCCCCGTTGTTCCTCCCGCGTGCCCGATCTTTCAGCCCTTTCAGCCGGATGGGAATCCGGAGGGCATCCTGCCGGAAGCTCCGGGACGACAGTTCCAGCGTGCCATATTTCGTCGTTTGAGATTCAGCCGACAAACTCTGAATGAATTCTTCACGCTTCGTCTTCCGTTTCCGCCCCAATAATCCCGACTTGAGCTCAGCATCGAGTTGGGGATCACCGGACGGCATATCGAGTATTTCGTTACGCGACTGCTGATCGGCAACATCCGACAATTTCGCCCCTGCTCGCAGGAGTTCTGCACGCATATCGATGTTTGCCTGGTGGAACAGTTCCTTGCGGACCTGTTCTGCCGCGTTCAGCTGCTCATCATCGGCAATGTTTCCAATTTTGCGCATGAAGATGGCGCCCTCGGGGAAGGCAGCGTCCGTAAATCCCCCCGCACGTTCGATCAGCTCCTCCAAGGTTTCACCCCGATTGCGCAAGGCATAGGGTCCCGGTTTTTTCACTTCGCCTTTCAGGATGACGACTTCGGATTCGAGAATGATATCCCCTCGGGCCAGGATGTTGACTTTATCCAGCGGCTGAACCGGGAGATTATCCGGATCCTTGGGATTCTGGAGGATTTTCTTGAGATCGATCCGTTTCATTTCACTCGTGCGTCCTTTGGCAACTCTCGCCACTTCGGCCTCGCCAGCCGAATCTGGTGTCAATCCCTTCGCTCTGAGCACGAGATCCCTGATTTTCATTCCATCGCGATAAATATATTCTCCTGGGCGACGCACAGCTCCGGAAATCGTCACGAACCGGATATCAGCTTCGATTTCGCTCTTGGAGAAGACCCGAATCAGATCCCTGGCCTGTAGCTGCAGTTCCCCGTCTTTCCCGCCGGCAATCGCCTTGATCGGATCGAAGGAGATGATGCTCTCGTGGCCGCCATCGAGTTTTCTGATCAACTGGCCGCTGGCGGCGGCCTCCTCGGATTTGAGACCGCCGGCCCGCTTCAACAGAGCTGCAAGCGTGACGCCTTCATCTGCTGCATACTCCCCAGGCCGCCAGACGGCCCCTTCGATCAGAACGCCGTTGGCGATCTCCTCGAGGGCTTTTTCGACCTCGATCTCGTCTCCGCTGGCAACACGGAATGACGACAGCGCACCCACATCCTCGGTCATTCCAACGTCAAGCATCTTGCGTCGTTGATCGCCCTGCCAGCGATAAACCTTGATGCGAAGCGAGCTTGCAGATGGCTGAATTCCGCCGGCAAGAGCCAGAACGTCGGCCAGGTTCTTCTCCTCGGCGAGCTCGAATCTGGCCGGCCGAATGACCTCTCCCCGGATTGCCACGCGAGGCCCCGTCGGCGGCACGAACAACGTATCCCCGTTCTCGAGGGCGACATCCTGGGTTTTGTCGCCCGTCATCAGATATTTATAGAGATCAATATTTGAAACGACCTGGCTGCCGCGCATGATCCGGATCTTTCGCATCGAGCCACGCAGATTCGGCCCTCCAGCGCGATACAGGGCCTGGAAGGCCGTCGAAAGAGCCGAGATCGCCATGGCGCCCGGCTGTGCAACCTCGCCCGTCACGAAAATCTGGAGTGTGCGAACCTTCGTCAGCGTGACCTGGCCCTTGAAATGGGCAAATTTGCCTGAGAGGCTGCCGATAACCGTCTGCTCGAACTGGCCCACGGTCGAACCGGTAACGCCCAGAAGACCGATGATCGGGATGTAAACCTGGCCTTCGGGATTGACAACGACGTCATAGACAGTTTCATCGCCCATATCCGACCAAATGATGATCTTCAGACTGTCACCGGGCCCCAGGACATATGTCGAAGGCACGCTGAGATTGTCAGGCGTCGCCGAAACTTCTCTGGCCGAGGCAAAAAAATCGGTGCCAAAGGGCTTGTCGGCAATCTCGCGGCCAAGAGCCTCATCCGTTTTCCTGCGGATCATCCCGTCATCGACAAGTGGCATGTCATTGATATCCAGCTCGCCCGGCCGCTCTCGGTAAACCCCACCAACATTCCGGAGGATGAATTCGTTGTTTTTTATTTCCTGCTTTATTTTATTTCGTTCCTCAATGGCAACTTCTGCCTCGATTTTCCGCCGCAGAATCTCCTCGAGGATCTCAATCCGCTTTTTCAACTGCTGAGGATCGGCTCGGGTTTCCCCTTCGACGAGTTTGAGTTCATCTTTGGCACCAAGGTCCGAATCCGTACGGATCGAGTCCGTCACTTCATTGAATCGCCCGGGCTTCATGCGTTCCCCGGGCACGGACGGATTCTGCTGATACGATCGAAGACCAGCCAGTGCTTCCGGCGACGGACGGGTCTGGGCAACGGCGGCCCCGCCAGCAATCATACATGCGATAAAGCCAGCGGCAACGAACGAATGGAACCTGATCATAACATTACACCTTCTGCGAATTATGTAGAATAGTTTATATATACTTATTCGGATATCAACGAACGAAAACCCGCTTCGGCGAACCGAAACGGGTTCTCGGAACTTCAGATCGGGAACCGGGTCATCCCTTGGTTTTGCCCGCGGGAGGGGTATGGGGGCCGGGCTTCGGGGCTTCGCCGGCGACGGCGGAGGCCACGCCCTTCACCTTGCCGAGCATCTCGCGCATGTCGACGCCGGTGACGGCTTCGAGCATCGGCGGCACCTGGGTGACCACGTCGATGATCTCCTTGGTGATCTTCGAGGCTCCGACCCCTTCGCCGCCGTTGCTGATCATGACGATCTTCTCGGTCTTGCTCAGGGGTTCGGAGACGGCCCGCACGATCTCGGGCAGCTTCTCGATGAACATCTGGCTGATGGCGGCCTCGTTGTAGGATTTCCATG
>JAGOCE010000248.1 GCA_017998915.1 Candidatus Ozemibacteraceae bacterium | reverse complement strand
CCCCAGGGCAAGGCGTTCATGCTGAACGGCGTCAATTCCATCGCGGGTTCGCTCGGCTCGGATAAAACGCCTTTCACCCCAGCCGAAGGTGACACGTTCAACGTCGTCGGCAAGGGCATGATCGTCTGTTCCGGCAACGCGTATCTCGGCTGCAACGTCAAATGCATCGACGATGCGAACGTCGCCGAAAATCCCGACAAGCGAACGGTGTTCAGCCTGATCGTGCGCAACGGCGGCCTGATCGTCACCAAGAGCGGGAACGTGATCTTCGAAGGATCCTTGTACACCAATGTCGGCCTCTACGTCCCATCGAGCACATCACTGAACATCCAGGGCAACTGGGTGACGAACCGTGTCGACAAGATGCGCATGCAGGGCCACGTGATGATCGATTACATCGCTTCCCGCGTCCGCGCATCCCTCGGGAGCCTGCATCCGAAGAGCGGCAAGTTCGACCCGCGCAGGTATCACCTCGTCCTGTCGCCGAAATGGTCGACCTGGAAGGTGGACTGACATGATGGTTCGTCGGGACCAGCATCGGAACGGCATCACCATGATCGAGATCATGGTCGCGGTCGCCATCATCGCCCTCGCCCTCCTGCCGCTGCTGCGCCTGATTTCCGGCAACTACACCGCCACGGCGCGAACCAGCAACCAGTCGCAGGCGGCCGCCATCCTCAACCGGCTGATCGAGGAGGTCAAGCACGTTCCGTTCACGACGTATGTGAAGGAATGCCCTGACGTGATGCAGGACAAGAAGCTTGCGATTCCCGAAAAGTATTACCCCGAGACGATTTCCGCGCTCAATGAGCAGAAGAAGACCGGCGATCGTGAGTTCTGGGTTGAGACCTCGATGACAGGCACGAAAAACGAATCGAACCAGCTCGTCGAGATCTACTTCGAGGCCGAGATCCGATGGCGCGACAGGGGAGGAAAGTCCACTGTCAACCAGCCCGAACGCAGGCTCAGGGCCACGGCCCTGGTATTCAATCCCGAAACGAAGTTCCTGTGAAGCCGGGTCGATCGTTCCGGCAGAAGAATTGAGGTTTGGCCATGAACACTGAACGCAGACAAGGATTCACCCTGACGGAAGTCATGGTGAGCATCGCCCTCTTCTCTCTCGTTCTCGGCGTCACGATGAATCTCTGGAGCCAAGCCCAGCGGAGCATGGCTATCACGAGCACACGCCAGATCCTCCAACACGACAGCCGCCTGATCATCCAGATGATGACGGCCGATCTGAAGGCCGTCAAGGCAAACACCTTCAAAACCACAGCCGATCCTCTGTCGATGGAGTTCGAGCGGTTCGCCGTCGACGAAAAGTCGAAGGAAGAGGAAAAGCTTTCGATGGACAAAACTCTTGCCGTGAAATACACATTCCTCAAGCCTCTTCTGAAGCGCGAACTGAGCGGCAAGGGCCCGCGCACGCTCTCCGGGTACGTCGACGTCGTGACCGTCGCGAAAAAGACCCTTTCAGCCGAAGAGGCCGAAGCCAATCCCCAGCAGTCCGCACGGGTGGACGTCGCCGTGACCCTCAAAATGCGGGTTCCCGGCTCGAAGATGGAGATTCGGCACACCGAGCGCACATCGGTGATCATGCGCGACGACTACTACCAGCTGGCCAACAAGAGCTATGCGAGCAACCTCCAGACGGCATCGGCAATCAAGGAGAAGATCGACGAAGCCGACAAGAGCACCTGGTTCGACCAGGAGCTGACCGCCGACTCCCTCAAGAATCTGACGAAGGAACAGCTCGAGGACATGGAAAATGTCCAGAAAGAAACCATCAAACAGACGAAAAGCGACTTGAAGGATCTCAACAAACAGATCGAGGACATCGACACGGGCAAGAAGTGGTATGACTGGATCGTCGGAACCGACCCGGATGTCGCCTTCGCCACCGAGATGAGAAATAAGCTTGCAGATATAAAATGTCCCGATGACGAGCTTCCCGAAAAAGGCCAACGTGCATCCGACCAGGCGGACAAACTTTTGAAGCAAGTCGACGACAAGATACAGGAAGACGAAAAGGAGTTTTTCGGCAAATCATTCTCAACGATATATAATGATAAAGATACCTCTCAGAAAGAATTGGCCGACGCCCAGAAAAAAGCTTACGAGATGAAGCTTGCCGACCGGCAGATCGAGAAGGCGATCGCGAAGTTGAGCGAGGAAGAAAAGAAAGATACCGAAAAAATGAAACAGTTCACCAGGCTCATCGATCAATATCCTGCCACGACGGACATTCTCCGGCAGGAGATGAAGCGCGACCTTGGATACGACAAACCCGATAAATCCCCCACGGATAAAGCCGCCATCGAAGCGATGATCGAAAAAAAGTGCAGTGAGATGGAGAAGGTGAAATCCGAATATGCCAAGTGCGACCTCGCCTGGATGGACGAGGGTTCGAACACGAAGAAGGTCAAGGCCTACGAAGCGAACAAGCAGGTCTACAATTTCGGCAAGAGCAAAGCCGAGACGCTGCGCACGAAGGAAATGGCGATCGACAACCTGAACGTCATCGAAGAAGCGAAAGTCAACCTCGCCACCACGAAATAACTCTGGAAATACATCCCCCCGACACCGTAGATCAGAAAGAACAAGCCTCAGACGTCGCAGGTGGCGCAGTTCGTTTTGGCTAGACTGCCCTGTCGATCTGTGTCATCCGAGGATCGTCTTCGCGCCGTTTCGTGTTTGTCACACAGCCGTCGGAGTCGGCGGAGGTGACGGTTGCGGGCGTGATGACGTTATGCATGTCCGCTTCGACAGCGGTGCGACAGGGGATATACTCGCGACTGAGACCGTGCCAGAGGCCGTTTTCCTGCGTTTCCCACAGGACATCGACGGATCGGCCGACGAACCGGCGGTGGAATGCGGCGGCCGAGGCGTGCCAGACCCGCTCGACGGCTTTTGCCCGGGATTGCTTGACCGCGTTCGAAAGCTGGTTCGGCATCGTCGCGGCGGGGGTGCCGTCGCGCGGTGAATATCGGAAGATATGGATTCGCGAAAACGCCATGCGTTCGACGAAGGCGAGGGTCGCGGCGAACTGGTCGTCCGTCTCGCCCGGGAAGCCGACGATGAGATCGGTGCTGATGCCGATGTCGGGCATGCGCTCGCGCAGACGGTCGACGAGCGCGGCAAACGTTCCCGTGTCGTAGGGCCGGCGCATCGCGCGCAATGTCTCGTCACAGCCCGACTGGAGAGGAAGATGCAGGTGCATGCAGGCTTTCGGGTCGGTGGCGAGCCACTCGACCAGGTCGCTTTCGACCTCGACGGGTTCGATCGAGCTCAGCCTGATGCGGTCGAGGCCGTCGATGACAGATAGGTCGCGCAGAAGATCGACCAGCCCGTGGGCATACCGGCCGACATGGATGCCCGTCACGACGATCTCGCGCCGGCCCGTCGCGACGATCCGGCGCGCCTCGTCGACGAGTTCGGACCGCCCACGCGAGGTTTCGGGACCGCGCAGGTGCGGAACGATGCAGTAGGCGCAGAACTGCGTGCAACCGTCCTGGATCTTCAGGAACGCCCTGGTCCGCTCGCTCTCGATAAGCTCTTCGGGGAGATGGGCCTCCTCGCCGGCTTCAGGGATGTCTGGGCTGAGGAGGCCGAGATGCTCGAGAAGCTCGCGCACGGCGGGCGCCGTCGCATATGGAAGTGCCCCGTCGATCTCCACGGCGGGCCCTTCTTCGTCTTCGCGGCCGCGCTTTTCGGCAAGCCTGGCCTCGCAGCCCGCCAGGACGAGCTTCACGCCGGGCCAGCGGCGCCGGACGGCCCGGAGCGCCTGGCGCACCTTCTGGGACGCCCTGCCGGTGACGGCACAGCCGTTCAGGATATACAGGTCGGGCCTCTCGTCATCGCCCGCCTGGCGCAGGCCACAGCCGGCCAGGAATTCGGCGATGCGCGCCCCGTCATACTGGCTTACCTTGCACCCCAGCGATTTCAGCAGATATGTATAGCTCACGATATTATATTCGAATGTGTCGTTTGGGTATAGGGGCTGGCTTGAAACCCGCCCCTACGGGAATTTGCGGATCACTCCAACGGGAATAGCGTGGATATCAATACACATTTGCATTCATATCGAACTATTCACCGCCGAGACGCAGGGGAGATCGAATCTCAATCTCTGCGTATCGGCGCCTCTGCGGTTCATTTTTCGTATCTTCGGGGTAATACGAATTCTTCAGAGACTCAGCAGGCGGGCGAGGGCGACGACGGGGGCGGTGTCGGTCTTGAACAGGCGTTTTCCGAGCCACACGGCCCGCCAGCCGGCGTCGAGGAACGTCTTCACTTCGTCCGGGGCGAAGCCGCCCTCGGGACCCGAAGCGATCCAGAGAGCCGGTTTCTCGGCACGCGGCAGCTCATGGAGGGACACGGCCATCGGGATCTCGTGAAGCAACACGGGAAGCACGCGTTCGTCCGGTTTCGGCAGATGCTTGAACGGCAGGGGGTCGGCAATCTCGGGAATGATGCAGCCGCCGCACTGGAGCATCGCCGTGACGGCGATCTTGCGCCACCGCTCGATCTTCGCGGGGCCGGGAGCCGGCGCGACGACGCGCGAACTCAGCAACGGCACGATGCGCCGGACCCCCATCTCAACGGCCTTCTCGATCAGCCATTCGAACCGGTCGCCCTTGGAAACGGCGCAGAAGATCGTCGTCTCGAACGCGGGTTCGCGGCCGGGATCGCTCCAATCCTGAAGCCGGTATGCCCCCTTTTCTCCGAGAACCGCGACAGCTTCACGGCCGACACCGTCGGTGACGGTGAACGCCTCGCCGAGACGCAGTCTGAGGACGCGTTCGAGATAATGCCGGTTTTCGTCGCTCAGCAGCCCGTCCGCCTCGGGTTCAAGGACCCGCGCGTGGGGAACGAGCACCTGGTCGCTCATGACTCGACGGGGATCCTCGCCGCATCGCCCCACAGGTCGTCGAGAGCGTAAAAGCGGCGCGCGTCGGGCTGGAACAGGTGGACGACGAAATCCCCGCCATCGATCAGGACCCAGGAGGCCTGGGAATCGCCCTCGACGCGGGCGCCCTTCACGCCGGGCACCTTGAGCAGCCTGGCGACCGCATCTGCCATGGCCTGCACGTGAGGCGTGTTGTTGCCGGTTCCGAGGACGAAGTAGTCGGCATAAGAAACCAGCCCTTCGACATCGAGCAGGACCGGATCGACGACCTTCTTGTCGGAAAGCGCCTTCAGCACGTTTCTGAGCAGTTCGGGCAGCTGATGGGTCGATGTTTTGCGGAGCGTGGAGACGCGCTCTTCGCTGCGGGTCTTCGGAGCGACCTTTCGGCGCGGCGCTCGAATGACGGCAGCACCTTTCGCGACAGCTGCGCTTCTGGTGCGCTTCACCGTTCCGGCCGAA
The DNA here is from genome assembly GCA_017998915.1 of Candidatus Ozemibacteraceae bacterium. Taxonomy (GTDB): domain Bacteria; phylum Muiribacteriota; class Ozemobacteria; order Ozemobacterales; family Ozemobacteraceae; genus MWAR01. The sequence continues at coordinate 956 of JAGOCE010000248.1, read as the reverse complement.
CCGGCCGTCGAAGCGGCATTTTTGGGAGCAGCAGATTTTTTCGAGACCACCGGCTTTTTCGTTCCGGCCGCTTTGCCCGTAGCCTTCGCCGTGCCCGTCTTCCTGGTGTTTTTTTTCGTGGTTTCCATCATGGTTTCCTTCGCCTATTGAGTATCAGGAGACGCGCTTGCACAGCCTCCGTGAAAAAAGAAGACGGTTCCGCCTGGGAGACCGGTCAGCCGGTTGTTCCTGGGCGGAACCGCGCGTGAACGTCAAGCGTTGCTGCCGATTCCCCTGAAGACCGAGTAAACGTATCGGCCGAACATGTATTTCTTCTCGGTCACGAACTGGTAACCGCGTTCGAGAGCCTTGAGGTTCGTGTCGATCAGTTCTTTCTTGGCCTTCGGCGTGATCTTGGGCAGGTTCTCGGCCATCGTCTCGTAGGAGATGAGCTTGCTGAACTTCGCGTAGGCGCCGGCCATCACAAGGTTGGCAACGCGCGGGTTGCCCAGTTCTTCGGCGATCTCGCTGGCCGGCACTTCGACCAAGCGGATGTCATCGCGAAACTCCTGCCGCTCGATCAGCGACGAGTTGTACATCAGCATGCCGCCGGCTTTGATGCGAAGGTTGAACTTCGACACCGACGGGCGGTTCATCGCGATGACCGTGTCGGGCACCGTGACGAGCGGGGAAGCGATCGCGTGCTCCGAGAGGATCACCGTGCAGTTCGCGGTGCCGCCGCGCATTTCGGGGCCGTATGAGGGCAGCCAGGACACGTGTTTACCGTTGCGCATGCCGACCTCGGCGAGAACTTTCCCCAGAAACAGAATGCCCTGGCCGCCAAACCCGGCCAGGATGATCCGTTCAACCTCTGCAGACATGCATGAGCCTCCTCGGAGATATGGTCATTCTCCGTGATTTTACATCACATTCCATGGAAATTCCACAAGTACGCTCATGATTTCTCCATTCGTGCG
>JAGOCE010000247.1 GCA_017998915.1 Candidatus Ozemibacteraceae bacterium | reverse complement strand
CGGGGATGTCGGCGACCGTGAAACCGCGGTGAACGCCTGGCATGGCGAGCGCCCTCGACGCGTCGATTCCCTTCAGTCTGCCGTAGGCGACCGGCGAGCGGACCGTCGCGGCATGCAGCATGCCGGGAAATGAATAATCATCAATATATTTTGCTTTCCCGTTTACTTTATCCCAGGCATCTTTTCTCGGAAGCGATGAACCGACGGCAGGCATGAGGGACCTCCTCGGGGCAGTTGGAATTGGAACGAATGGTTCGTCATGAGTGTATCACGGTCACGACTTGGTGTGCATCACCCAGATGCCGTCCCAGTCGTGGGGCGGCGGCTCGCGCAGGAAGTGGGCACACCGGTCGGCGTAGACCTTCGACAGGGTGTCGCCCGGGTGCAGTTCGAGCGCCTCGCCGAACGCCCGGCCGGCCGCTTCCCACTCGCGCTTGTGGTAGAGGTCGATGGCGTTTTTGTAGCTGGCGAGCAGCTCATCCATGTTCGGAAACGAGGTCGTGTCGTGGTGGTCGAGGATCTCGTAGATTTTCGCAGGGCGATTCTTGCCCTTGACCCGCAGCAGGTCGACTTCGCGCGACCGGTGCGGATAGACGAGCCGGTTGAAGCTGTTCTCGCTGACAAGGATGTTCGTGCCGTAGAACTTGTTGGCGCCCTCGAGGCGCGAGGCGAGGTTCACGCCGTCGCCGATGACCGTGTAGTCCATGCGTTTGAGCGAGCCGATGTTGCCGACCAGCACGGTGTCGGTATTGATGCCGACCCCGATGTCGATTGTCTGGAGGCCCTTCTCGATGCGCTTCCCGTTGAACTCCTTGAGTGCCCGCTGCATTTCGATCGCCGTGATGACGGCGCGGTCGGCGTCCTCGCTGGTCGTGAACGGCGCGCCGAAGACGGCCAGCATCGCATCGCCGATGAACTTGTCGAGGATTCCCCCGTGGTGGAACACGATGTCGACCATCGTCGTGAAATACTCGTTCAGCATTGCGACGGTGTCCTGGGCCCCGAGCCGTTCGGAAATCGTCGTGAAGTTACGGATGTCGCTGAAGAGGACCGTCAGCTCCTGCATCTTGCCGCCCAGCATGCCGTCGGAGTTGAGGAGCTGGTCGGCGACTTCCTTGTTCATGTAGCGCGAAAGCGTGCTCTTGAGCCGCTTTTCGCCCGTCAGATCCTCGAAGGCAAGCAGGCCGCCCATGGGGCGGTTCTGTGCGTCGTGCAGCGGCGCGACGGCCATGTTGAGGGAGACGCGGCGGCCCTTGGGGTCGACGATCTCGGCGTCGAGGAAGTTGTCGGCCTCCTGGGTCGCGATGACGCGGCGCAGGCTGTCGACAATCCAGTGGTTGTCGCCGGTGAAGAAGATGTCGGCGTATTTCCCGAGGATCTGGTCGGTCGTCACGCCGAACGTGCGCAGGGCCACGGCGTTGCACTTCTCGATCTTCCGCATCGCGTTCACCGTGATGACGCCGTTGCTGAGGCTTTCGAGGATGCTCTCGCTGTAGTTCTTCATGTTCAGCACTTCGTCGAACAGCTTGGCGTTCTCGATCGCGATCGCCGCCTGCGCCGAAAAGGTTTTGAGCTTCTTCTCGTCGACGCGGGTGAACACCCCCACCCTCCTGTTGAGCACCTGCGTCACGCCGATCGTCTTGCCGGTGCGATTGACGACGGGCATGCAGAGGATGTTCTTGGTGCGATACCCGGTTTTCCGGTCGATCTCCTTGTTGAACCGCGGATCGGCGTAGGCGTCGGGAATGTTGATCGTCTCGCCGCTCGTGAACACCTTGCCGGCAATGCCGAGGTGGGCTGGGAAGCGGATCTCCTGGTCGTTGAGGCCAAGCGCGACCTGTGACCAGAGCTCGTTGGTCTTCTCGTCGAGCAGGAACAGCGTCGCCCGGTCGGCGTCGAGGATCATCGTCACAGCCTGCATGATCTTCTCGAGGAGCGGCTTGAGGTTCAGCTCGGACGAGATCGCCGCGGTGACCTCCTGCATGCGGTCCTCGCTCTCGCGGGCGCGCCGAGTCAGCTCGAGATCGCGCGCATTTCTGAGGGCCGCTGCCGCGTTGCCCGAGATGTCGGCGACGGCTGCAAGGTCGGCCGGGGTGAATGCGCCGGACGTCTTATTGAGAAGTTCGATGACGCCAACGGGAATGTCGCTTCCGGCGACCCTCAGCGGAACAGCGAGAATCGATTTCGTGACGAAACCGCTCTGGCGGTCGATTTCCTTGTTGAAGCGAACGTCGCCGTACGCGTCGTCGATGATCTCGGCCTGGCCGGATGACATAATAGCACATGCTATACTACTTCCCGGCGAAAGACGGATCTCCTCGACCTCGTTCCCGTGCATGACGCGGGAAAACAATTCCCCCGTCTCGGGGTCGAGCAGGAACAGCGTGCCGCGTTCGGCCCCGACGATCCGGGCGGCGATGCCGACCGTGATGGAAAGCAGGTTGTTGAGCAGGGACGTCGAGGCGTCGAGCAGGCGGGCGACCTGAGAAAGCACACCCGTCAGTAAAGCTCGTCCCGTTTCGGGCGACCGGCCGGCCAGGGCGGAGATGAGCCCGTCCACCTGTTCCGCCGTGAGGCTCCCGTCGGCCAGCGCAGACAGTAGGTTCGGCGGAAGCGGCTCCCCTGCCTCGCCGCAGGCCGGAGCACCGTCGCCCCGCTCACCCGAAAGAATCTTTTTCAGATTCTCCACTACGCTGGCCAGTTTCATGCATCCTCTCTCACCGCCAGTCTACCAGCGCACACCCCCGAATACAATCCCTCCGGATGCCGAAAGGCCCGCGCAGATCAGCGCGGGCCTTATCGTTCGGTTCGCTTACTCCCCGTTCGATTCGATAGGTTTCGGAAGCTTCCCGAGGGACGGGACGAGCAGCTTCAACGCGGTGTCGATCAGCTTCGTGCGGATCGGTTCACCGGTCACGGCCTCGAACCGGAAGCCAAGGAATATTCCACGATATACGTTGCCCGATTCCGTTGTACCGGACACGGAGAGGCCTGCGGCACGGCCGTCATCGGTTTTCACGAAGGGTGCCGCGGGGGCGTCGCACTCCATGATCGTCACGTCTTTTGCCGACTGCGCCGAGTCCTCGCCGTTCAGTTCGAAGGAAACGGCGACGCCGTCATTCGCGGCGAACGAAAGCCGGGGAAGTTCGCGTTCGTCATCGAGATAGCGGAACTTGAAGAAGCCCTCGAGGAGAGGCAGATTCGTGTTTTTCTGCTCGACCGATTGGGCGGCGAGGAAAAGGGCTCCGCCGCTGGAGAGATACGTCACGAGGTCGTCGGCCGACGGAGCGAGTTCGCCGAACGAGCTGACCGAGACGCTGTCGGTGAAGACGGCGCCGTTGCGGTATTGGCGAAGAATATCGCCATATTTATATCCGAACACCTTGGGGTCCCACAGGATGTCGGGCTGGAGGCCAAGATTTTTGAATGTGCGGAGCACGAGCGGCAGCGTTCCCGGGTCTTCGACCATGCCGCCGGTGATCAGCACCGGAGAGTTGGCGCGGTACTGCGGAACCCGCGCGATGAACTCATCCCATCCCGTGTCGCGGGCAAACCGGAGCGTCTTGTAGGCGGTCCGAAACTCGAGGCAGTAGGGGTAATAGACCGACAGGCCGTAGCTGTTGCCCATGCCCTGGGTGTGACCCTCGGCGACGAGCGGGGAACCGGCAGCGAAGTTGGTCACGATCACGTATTCGCGGCCGGTGCGGTCGGTGAAGTCGGGGCTCATCTTCCCGTTTGCATACTCGATGCGATAATTGATTTCGGTGACGTATTCGCGCTTTTTGGCGACCGGGTCGATCACCAGGCTGAACGGACCGATGGCGCAGACGTAGTCGCCGTTCGCGTCAGGGCCGCGCAGGGGGGTTCGGACGAACCGCGAGTGCCAGACCGCGCTTCCGCGGGGGCGCAGCTCGGCCGGAGGCTGTTTCCAGCCGTTGTAGCCCCAGATCACCGCGCCCGGCGTGCGGCGTTTGATGACGATGGGCTGGGACAGGCGGTCGATCAGTTTCGGATAGCCGATCGTCTTTATAATATCAATGCATATATTTCTGACCTCGTCGGGTATCGTCTTGATGGTGGCGAGCCGAATCGCGAGGTCGTGCAGGTCGACGAAGCTGGCCTCGCTGTAGCGTCGGATCTTCGCGAAACTGCCGTACTCGTCGATGAGCGCCTGGGTATAGGCGTCGTGGTTTGCCGAGAGGGCCTCGCCGAGCTTTCCGACGAGCGCAGCGAGCGGTTCGATGCGCGACAGGTCGTAGGCGGACTTCGTCACCGAGGCCCCGCCGAGAACCTTCGTGGTCTGCGAACCACCGGCGGCGAAAGATTTCACGTAGCCCGCGACCATCGCCCGGGCGGCCATGCGCGGCGTGATGCCGGGAGTATCCCTGAGCGGTCGGAGGGTATCCTGGTAGGGCATGCCCTGGCCGGGCTCGGTTTCTTCCGACGCGATCATGAAGTCGCACACGCCGCGCAGTTCGTAGGCGATTTCGATCATGCCCATGAGGCAGGCGTCGAAGTCGATGATGTCGAAGCGGGGGTGCTTCGGGTTCGCCTTCTCGAGGGCGGGTTTTGACTGATTGCAGGCCCAGACGATGTCGGGCACGGTGAGGTTGTTGCCGGACTCGTCGTCGTAGGAGATGCCGACCCAGCCGGCGCCGTGGTTCCAGATGACCGCCATGAACCGCTCGGCGGGGTAGTTTTCAATGCCCCACGTCAGGAACTCGGCCAGTTCCCTCTTGCTGCCCATGTCGCGCTCGCCGAGGTTGGCGACGAGTTTCGAGCCGATCTTCTTCGTGCGCTCGCGGACGACCTCGTACCGGCGTGTGCCGATCCAGTTGCCGTCCTCGATCGTCTCGCCCTTGGCGCCCTTCTGGCGGTCGATCTGGACGACGATGTTGAGGTTCTGATCGGAGCCGATCATCTCCATCTCGTTGAGGTCTTTCATGCCGCTGTTTTCGAGGTCGTTGTCGGCGTTGAGGAAGACCAGCACCGTCCACTGTTTGCGCTTCTGCGGAACCAGCGCGGAAACCGTCGCCGGGCCGTGCGTGACGTACGGAACGTCGTCGTGTTGCGCGTCGTCATACCACCAGATCGGGAAGTCCTTCCGGGGAACGTCGGCATACAGGCCCTTCACGGCATCCCAGGTGTCGAGAGCGGCACTGCTCTGGAACCGGCCGACGAGCGTCTCGAGCCGGTCGGCAAGCCTGACCGACTCCGGCGACGTAATCAGGCCCGAGGAACCGATCCGCTGGGCGCGCCCGAACGCCATGGCGTCGGACATGTGCTTGATGACGCCCGCATAGGCCAGGTCGAGCGGGAAGGGCGAGGTCTCGGCCGCGCCGATGATCTTCTCGCGGGCCGTGTCGTCGGCCACGCCGGCGAGGATGTCGACGGTGAGTTCGGCCATCTTGGCGTCGTAGTTCGCGAGCAGCTGCTTGCGGTAGGCGCCGGTGATATTGGCGCGGAAGTTCTTCCGGATCTTTTCGGGGAAATCCTTCAGCAGGTCGGTCAGAAACGCCTTCGACCGCTGATCGGCGAGATACTGCAATGTCACCTTCTTCTGCTGGACTTCCCGGATCAGCTTCAGGTCCGAATCGAGACCCGTTGCGGCCCAAGCGGCGGCTGCCGACATGACCAGCACCGCAGCCAGGATTCCCGAGAATATTTTATTCAAAGAAGCTTTCATCGAAGCATCTCCTTTTCCGGTGAGACGGTTTCAGCCCATGACTGGCATGGGTATTTTTCAATCATACCTATTCCGGTACAAGTGTCAATTTTCCTTCGTTCCGCATTTAGGCGGACGTCACCCGACATGCGTCGACCGAGCGGGTTTTTCCCTTGATCGGCGGCAGCTTCAGGGGATGAATGGCGGCAGGGAATTCACCCAGCTGGCGGCGGGTTTCGGCTTCGATCACGATGCCACCGCCTGGAGTCGCACCGATGTTGCCGGATGAATCGAGCTTCTGAGCGAGGTCGCCGAGGCGCGAGGCGAGATTCACGGTATCGCCGAGAACCGTGTGTTCGAGGCGCACCTCGGACGTGCCAAGGATTCCCGACAGGACGTTTCCCGTCACGACGCCGATCCCGATCGAGGAGCCGATCCGGCTCTCGAGCGCAGCCATGGCCGTCCACATGGCGAGGGCCGCCGAAACCGCTTTCCGGGCCGAGTCGACACCGCCGGGTTCGGCTTCGTGAAACACCGCCAGAATCTTGTCGCCGATGAACTTGTCGATTTCGCCGTCGTGGGCGCGAATGATGCCGGACATCGCCTCGAGATATGTGTTGAGCCGCACGACGAGTTCTTCCGGAGGAACCTCGGCCATCAGG
>JAGOCE010000246.1 GCA_017998915.1 Candidatus Ozemibacteraceae bacterium | reverse complement strand
CCTGCCGATCTCGCCGAGCAGCTGCTCGAGATACACGTTGTCACCCGAGACGGAACATTTCGCCACGACGAACGACAGGCCGACCACTTCCTTTTTCGCCTTCAAAAACTCGGTGGACATACACTCTGTGAAATATTCTCTTGAGTATAGTTTCGTCGTCTTGTCGAGAATCTGGCCTTCGAAGGAACGTAGCTTCAGGTTCGTGTCGCGCAGACGCTGGTTCAGCTCTTTCATGATTCCCAGGGCGACCTCGGGGTATTCCGAGATCAGTTCGCAGAAATCGTTCTTCCTGAGCACCAGCAGCCGGGCGGCATCTCGGGCCATCGCGGACGCGGCGCGGGGCTTGTCGTCGTAGAGGCCCATTTCCCCGAAAAAGTCGCCCGATTCGAACACCGCAAGCGTCTTCGTCTGCGGCGGTGTGCCGGTGTAAATGGCCACCCTGCCCTCGACCACGAGGTACATGCAGTCGCCAGGCCGCCCCTCCTGGAACAATACCTCCCCGGCCGCGAACTCCTCCTCGCTGACAACCTCGGCGATCATGCGAAGCTCCTGACTGTTCAGGCTCCGGAAGATCGAAATGCGTTTCAGAAACAGAATTTTTTCAATCGTGATCATCTGTCTGCACCTATCATCGCGCCGTCGCCGGCCCGGGGATTTCCGAACATGCCATTCCGTCTGCGAGCTTCGCGATGCTCCAAGCGCAGACGGTGGTGATCTGTGACTGGCCGGCATCGGAGTTCATGATTTTCTTCAGCGCCGGCTGGAGGTCGGCGATGCCGTTGATGCCGACGGTATAGATCGCGGCTTCCTTCAGGTTTCGCTCGATCGACACGAGGTATTTGCCGATCACCATCCGCGCCGTGCGCATCTCGATGCCGAACGCCCGCCGCCCGTATTCGGCGATTTGCTCCAGAGGCAGTCCTTCGAGCACGGGAACGATGTGATAGATCAGCGTCCGCTCGCCCATCGACTGGAGGGCTTCGATGGCGTTGTTCATCATTTCCTGGTTCGGTGAATACAGCCCGCGGAAGACCGTCCTCGCCTCGCGGCTTTCTTCCGGGGCAACGAGCGCGAGCACGAGTTTCAGCAGTCCCTGAGCGCGCTCGTTGAGCGACATGCGCAGGAATTCGCCGCCGTCCGCGGAAAGTTCCCGGACGATGGTGAGCTCGTCGCACTTCAGCTCGTAGATCGTGCGTATCTGGGCGAATCCGAACCGCGCAAGCCGGTCCTGGATGCAGAGGTCCTGCGAGAATCTCAGGAGCCTGACTGCGCTTTCCTGCGCATGGATCGATGCCTGCGGGTCGTCAAGAATCATCAACAGGTCGGTGAGGATGTCAGGCCCCCAGCCGGACAGCGCTTCGAACGCGAGGCGCCTGTTGCGCGGGCTCGAGTCGGAAAGCCCTTCGAGAAGGAGCGGAACGCTCTGCTTGGCACGAACGCGGCCGACGATCCGGATCGCGAGAGTACGGATCTCGCGGACCGAGTCGCGTATCAGCGCCTGGAGGATGTCGAGATGCTCGTAGATCTCACCAGCCTGGACCATCAGGTTCATCGAGCGCATCGCCGCCAGCCGAAGCTTGGGATCGTCGCTGATCAGGAAGGGGCGAAGATTGACCCAGAACCGCTCGTCGCGGGTAAGGCCGAGCGAATGGATGCCGAGGGCGACGGTATCCGAGTCTTTCTCGCGGAGCATTTGCTGAAGGACGGAGAGCGCTTTCATCATCTGGCCGAGATCGCCGCCGCGAACCATTCCGGCCGCGGCTGTGGTGCGATGGCGGACGTCGTCGGTGGAGAGAAACTCGGCGATGCGGGCGCGAATCTCGTCATCGTGCGGGTAGACGATGAGAGCCTTGAGCGCCGAGAGCCTGACTTCCGGGTCGGAGTGGCAGAGGGACCGGAGCAGAAACTGCCTGGTATCGGGCCCCGGGAACGACGAGAGCTTGTCGAGCAGGATGATGAGCAGGGAGGGGCGTGCGTCGACGGCCTGCCGCAGGAGGGCGGCCCTTGCGGACGATGCCCCGTAGCGAATCAGGAGGTCGGCGGCGAGTTCCGCGACCTCGTCGTTGTCGTCTTTCAGGGCCTCGATGACGAGGGCCTGCGTCTGCGCGTCGAGCGTGCCGAGATCTTTCTCGTCGTCCGAGATGCTCTCGATCTGTGACCGACGCAGCAGTTCGATGAGGCTCCGGCTGTAGACCTGCCGCTGGCCCCAGGCAAGAATCGACCAGACGGCCGCGAGCGCCACCGAAACGGTCAGGAGTAACCGGGTATGCCCCTGCAGCATCATGATCATGATGCCTGCGGCGATGGTGCCGAGGGGAATCATGATCCCTTCGTTGAAGGCAATCGAGCGGGCGCGCCGTTTCGCCGGGATGGCGTTGTAGAACAGGCTGATGACCGGGTGGAACACCGCCCGGCGCAGCCCCTCCTGATTGAAGCGGGCAAAGATGCCCGGCAGGATCGTGTAGGACAACGCCGTTCCCGTGAAGGCGATCAGGGTCGAGATCGGATAGAACAGGTTCGCGCTGCTGACGCCGAGGCTCTGGATCAGCCGCCCGGTCACGAAACTCTGGACGGCGAGCGCCGCCAGGTTCGAAACGATGGTATACACGCCGATGAACCCAGCGAGCGCCGCTTCCGTCGTGAAATGAGCGTTGAATATCTCACTGTATTGATACTCGATGAAATACCGACAGATCGTCATCATGAACATGGATGCTGCGAGCAGCATCAGCAGCGGGGTCGACACGACCGCGCGGGCCTCGTAGAACCATCTGTCAAGTCGCCCCTCGCCGGCGAACTTCGGGGCCGGTTCCTTCTCTTCGCGGGCCCACATGGCCGCTTTCAACGAACGGCCGCCGAAGGCGAACCACACCTCTCCGATGCCGAGCATGAATACCCATATCCAGAGCAGGTTCGCCGTCCCGAATCCGTCGGCCAGCATCCTCACGGAAAGCCCCCCCGCAATGGAGCCGGCGACGGCCCCGCCGAGAATGATCGGGATCAGCCGTTTCGAGTCGAGGGTGTTGAACTGGCCGGAAAGAAGGATCGAAAAGTGCGCGGCAAGGACGGTTGCTAGTATATTTTGCACTATATACAAAAGAGGATATCCGATGGCCAGGTTGCCGAGCATCCACCCTTGGTCGATCAGGAAGAGACAGATCAGAACGGCAGTGACGGCGCCGACACCGAGAAGGGAGGAGAGACGCCGCCGCTCGATACGCTGCTGAAGGAGGTCATATACGATGCCGATCGGTATCGCGAAGAGGGAACAGAGGATGAACATCTTTGGAAGATGTTCGACGCCGACCCGTTTGAGGAACAAGGTTTCGCCGACCGACTCGCCGATCGTGAGACCGGTCCAGAGCAAGGTGTTGAGCAGCCCGAAATACGCCAGCTCGCCCCATTCATCGGGGCGGATGTTCAACAGCCGCTCGAGTCGCTCCCGCACCGCTCCGCGTTTCTCCCGGGGATCACGTGTCCCTTATTTCATCAGGGTATTGAATGTGTTCTGCCAGTATCCGACGATCTTGTAGCCGACGTACATCGCGACGAGCAGGAAGAGAAGCGCCGGCAGGATTTTCATCGCCATGCTGACACGGTTCGACGCCTCCTGCTCGAAGTAGTTCGCCGTCTTCTCGAGCATTTCCGACAGGCGACCACTCTGCTCGCCGACGGCGATCATTTCGCGGAGGGTCCCAGGGAGACAGCCAGCCTGTTCGAGGCCGACACTGAGTCCTTTTCCGCTGCCGACGTGCTTTGGCAGATGCTGGAGCTGCTTCTGCAACCAGGGATTGCCGCTCACGGCGATCGCCGTCTCGAGCGACTGGATGAGCGGCACGCCCGCGGCGAGGCCGACGGCGAGCGTCCTGGTGAATCTTGCCAGGGCGGTCTGGCGCATGATCCCTCCAATGAAGGGGACATGGACGAGGAACGAATCCAGCGTGCCGCCAAGGCTCGAGTTCCACAGCATCGCCCCGCCGATGATCGCTCCGACATAGATTCCCAGGTTCATGAAAGCGCCCGGGAGACCGGTCGTCCACTCCTGGCTGGCCTGGATCACGTTGATGATCGGAAGCATGAAAAGGGCGATTCCGAGAACGAATCCGGGATACAGCATGGCATTGACGATGTCTCGCTGCAGCATCACCTCGCGGTCGGAGTGCTGGGCGAGCGATGCGCAGACCTTGTCGAGACAGCCGGCCTCTTCGCCGAACCGGATGAAACTCACATGAAGCTGCGTGAATGGCTTGCCGACCTGCTCCATCGCGCCGGAAAACGTCGAACCCCCGTCGACGATCTTCGCGATTCGTTCCACTTTTCCCCGCAGACCCCACGCCGGCAGGTTCGCCGAGATCAGCTGCAGGGACCGGACCAGCGGGATGCCGGACCCAAGGGACGTTTCCATCTGGAGGAAAAAGTTTCTCAGATCGCTCATGTTTCACCTCTTTCAGCCGTTCATTCTCTGTCGGGCCGTTCAGAATCTCCAGTCGTATTTTACGCCAATTCTCGTCTGGTTGCGCGGTTTTTCGATTTCGACATTGATGAAGAAACCTCTGGGAAGCCGGTACTCGAAGATGTAGGTCTTATCGCCTTCATTCGAGAGAGTGCCCTCATACGCGATAAATATATTTCTTCCGATATATTTTCCCACTCGAAGGAAGGAGCTTGTTATGCCTGTCCGCCGGTCGAACAGCGATCCGAAAAACACCTCGTCGAGATTCAGCGCCGTGGAGATCGTCGAGCCGAGAAGTCCGGACAAGTAGGTGTTCTTGAGTCCTTCGAGGATCTCCTTCTCGAAGAGATCCTTCGAGTCGGACTGTCGCGCCTCCTCCATGCTCCGGCCGAGCGTCAGCAGGGCGATCAGGTCGCTTTCCGCAAGCGGCGGCGATGAGTGCAGTCGCGGCGTGAGCGAGGAGACGGTCCCATCGAGGGTCAGATAGATCTGCGTGTTCTGAACGTTCGTAACGGACTTGATGTACAGATACGGGTTGATTTTCTCATCCTGCTCGCCGAACCTGATCTCGCCGTTCTCCAATTGGAACTTGCGGCGCTGGAAGAACAGCCATCCCTGGACGCTCTGGATGATCCCCCCGAGGTGAAACTTCTCGAGGTCGCCGAACGCACTGAATGAACCGCGCATCTCTGCGTTGATGAACGAGTTCTTGACCCAGAAATTTCTCGGAATCTCGATGTCGAACCTGTAATCGAGGCTTTCGAGCGGAAGTCGCAGCTTGAATTCCGACGAAGATTTGAATTCACCGACCTGGGCGCGGCCTTTCGGAATCCGGATCTTGCCTCGGACGACCGGGCGGTACATCGTGCCCCCGAGATCGAAAGATGCGCTTGCGCCGTTGATATCGATCCCGTTCCAGCTCAGGTCGAGCTTCTGTCCGGAAATTCTCGCCGAGACCGAACCGACGCCGCTCTGGAAATCGACCTCGCCGCCGCCTTCGAAGATCCCACGCCCCATCGTCGCTCGCAGCGGCTCGATCCGGACGAGGCCGTCCTGTGTCTTGATGCCGATTTCGACGTGCCTGAGGGGTTTACGCATGCCGCGGAGACCGAGCTGGTCGGCACGAAACGACATCGCGCCGGCGACGACGGGTGCTTTCGGCTTTCCCGTAAATCTCATGGAGGCCTGGACGCTCCCGCTTGCGTTGCTGAACACCTCCGGCAGGAGGACCGGAAGGTCGTTGAGAGGGGAAGAGGCTATATCGAGGGTAAGATCCATCGAGTCGGGCGCTCCGCTTCCGGGAAGCGGAATTCCTCCCGAAATGCCGATACTCATGTCATTCAGCCTGACCGTGACGTATGCCAGCTTCAGTTTGTCGGGCGTCAGCCCGATATTGCCGGTGATTTCAGGAATCACGCGGTTTTTGAAGGTCAGGTTTTTCACGTCGATGTTGGAATCGAGCCGCAGTGAGGGAAACGAGCCCACGATGCCGCCGTCGAAAGACAGGCTTCCGCTGACGGCCCAGTCGGGAATCTCGAGCAGGTTTCCGAGAGCGAGGAGCGAAAAGTCACGACCGGTGAGCGTCATGGCGGTCCTGCCGGCCGGGTCCCAGACGCCTTCGATGCCGAAGAGCCCTTGACGATATTTCAATTCGAATGAACGCAGCTCGACGATGCCGTTCTGGTAGAGAAACCGCATCGGTTTGTTCGCCACGATGAGATCGTCGCCGCGCCTGATCTCGAGCGTTTGTATATTCGCATCTATACGATCAGGTCTCGACTCCCCCATGCGTCCTTCGAGCCTGCCGGATCCCGTAACGAGTAAATCGCCCGCATGGAAACTCCGGAATCCGTATGCGGCAGGAAGAGCCGACAGGTCCGTTCTATCCATGAT
>JAGOCE010000007.1 GCA_017998915.1 Candidatus Ozemibacteraceae bacterium | reverse complement strand
CTTCCACCGTATCGCCGTCGCCGAGAACGATGCGCACGTTCCGGCCCCAGAACGGCCCGGCAGCGTTGACATAGGCCGTTCTCAGCGTTTCCCCGCCCGAGCGTGCAAGGTCCGTCCAGTCCGCCCAGGAGCGAACGAACGAACGTAGAATGGCCCAGCGGTCGACGTCACGGGCAGCCTCGCCACACTCATCGAGAGCCGCCGGCCTCATCCGCGGCCCGTCCTCGTCGTCGACAAGCCGGCCCGGATCGCGCAGATTGATCCCAATGCCGACCACGAGATGCAGGAAGGCGCCCCTGAGAGTTGATTCGACGAGAATTCCGCCGATCTTTCCGTCGCCGAGACAAATGTCATTCGGCCACTTCAGCCAGAGCCGATCGGTCGCGCCAGCAAAGGGACAGAGGGCGGCTCGGACGGCAAGTCCCGTTCGGAGCGGTATCTCCCACGTCGAATCGACGTCCCGCCAGGTCCATGAGAAAGAAAACAGCAGCCCCCTGCCGGGAGGGGCCGTCCACACCCTTCCCCGCTGCCCCCGGCCCGCCGTCTGATGCCCGGCGATCAGCAGGCGCATGTCTCCGGAATGTTTCAGATCCTCGTTCGTCGAGCCCGTGGAATCGACCCACTCGAGGCGATGCTCCCGCCATGCGGGAATGGCGGCCATACAATCACGTAACCCGCGCATTCCGTTCATCCGGGCGCTCCCATCCCGACACGAGGGGCGGTCAGGGACGCTGAATCCCGTTGACGAAACCGGATTCGGACATCTTTTGAAACAAACCAAAGTCCGTCATCTCGGCACGAATGGGGGTGATGGAAACGTATCCCTCACGCACAGCGACGATGTCGCACTCCGGGCTCTGATCGAGAATCTCTGGATCGCCACACAACCAGTAATATGGCTTGCCGTTCGGATCCCTGCGGCACTCGAACGACTCGCGATATCGCACGTGCCCCATTCGCGTAATCCGCACCCCCTTCACATCGCGTTCGGGAAGGGACGGCATGTTTATATTATACATGATATTTTTTTCGGGCCCGCGCTCCATGATGTGCTTCAGGGATGCCGCCGCCCATTTTGCGGCGCACGTGAAGTCACTGGCAGGATCGTAGCTTGCCAGGGAAAAGGCGAACGAGGGAAAACCAGCGAACGCGCCCTCCATCGCCGCAGCCGCGGTTCCGGAGTAGAACACGTCGACGCTCAGGTTGGCCCCTTTGTTGATCCCCGAAACGACGACATCCGGCGGTTCTCTGAGGAGTTGGCCAATCGCAAGTTTGACGCAGTCAGACGGCGTGCCGCTGATGGCCCAGGCGTCGTGCACCGGCACCGGAAAATGTACCGCCGTTGCGCGCAGGGGGTGTTCGAGCGTGAGTGAGTGGCTGCAGGCGCTTCGCTCGCGGTTGGGCGCGGCGACGCTGACGCGGCCGAGCGGAAGAAGTGCCTCGGCAAGGGCGACGATGCCCTTCGCCATGATTCCATCGTCGTTGCTGATCAGGATGCGCATGATACGTTGCTCCGCTTTTGCTCTGCGTTCACATTCTGTTGCCCCTCGGAAGGGTTCATGATATGATGGCCGGAATCGAATTGCAAGGGTCGTCCATGCTCAAGGGTCTTGCCATTTCACCGGGGTATGCGCTGGGTCGTGCGCACTGCCTGCAGCACCTTCAGCTCGACAACGTGCCCGCGACACCCGTCGCGGCAGACGGGATCGAAGCTGAGGTTACGCGCTTCCAGAACGCGCTGCGGCAGTCACGCCTCGAAATATCCCAGCTCCTCGAGCTCCCCCAGATCAAGAGCAGCCTCGAGATTGCCAACATTTTCCAGGCACATCAGACGCTGATCGACGACCCTGACCTCAGCAAGGAGGTCATCAAGAGAATCCGGGACCGCCGGCTCTGCCTCGAATCGGTGCTGTCGGCCGTCATCAAGGATTACAGCGAGTTCTTCCGCAAGCTGCCCGACCCGCAGTTCCAGGGAAAGGCAATCGATATCATGGACATCGGCCGCCGCATCCTGCGCAACTGCCAGGCGAATTCCCCCATCTCGGCGCAGTTCCAGGCCCTGGACGGGATCATCATCATCGCCGAAGATCTCACCCCATCGGACATCGTGGGCTTCGACCCCAAGATCATCCGCGGCATCGCGATGGCAGAGGGTACGGCGACGTCGCATGCCTCGATCCTGGCGCGATCGCTCGGTATTCCCGCGCTGATCCAGGTCAAGCATCTGCTGTGTGAAGTCAAGCCCGGCTCGTTCCTCATCGTTGATGGCAACTCGGGAAGTCTCGTCGTCGATCCACCGGCGAATGTCGTCGAGGAGTATCAGCAGGCATTCATCCAGTTCGAGCGGCAGAAGCGCTCGATTCAGGACAACCTTGCGCAGCCCGCGACGACCAGAGACGGCACCCAGTTACGCCTGTATGCGAACATCGGCCAGTCGCAGGATGTCGATGCCGTCCTCGCCAATCAGGCTGACGGCATCGGGCTGTACCGCACCGAGTTTACCTATCTCATCCGCCGCCGGTTTCCGACCGAGGACGAACTGCTGGATATCTACTGGTCGGTGGTGGAGCGGCTCGGCAACGCCGATGTCGTCATTCGCACCATCGACCTCGGCGGCGACAAGATCCCGTATCTCGTCGGCCAGTCGACCGAGAAGAACCCTGAGCTGGGCTGGCGCGCCGTCCGGATGGCCCTCGACCTGAAGGACATGTTCAAGACCCAGCTTCGGGCGATTTTGCGCACCTGCGCCAGGAGCGGGCGTGGAAACGTGCGCGTCCTGTTCCCGATGATCTCGAATCTGAACGAGCTTCGCCGCGCAAAAGCGCTCCTGGAAGAAACCGCAGCCGAGTTGAAACAGGACGGCGTCGCAGTTCCCGACAAGATCCCCGTCGGAACCATGATCGAGGTGCCGTCCGCGGCGCTGATGGCGGGACGTTTGGTGCGCGAAGTCGATTTTCTCTCGATCGGCAGCAACGATCTCATTCAGTATACGCTCGCCGTCGACCGTACCAACTCGAAGGTCGCCCATCTGTACCAGCCGGCAAACCCGGCGGTTCTGCGGCTCATCCACGAGGTCGTCGAGGCAGGGTCCGCCGCCGGGAAAGATGTGAGCCTTTGCGGCGAGCTCGCCGGCGACAGCAGATATACAGCGCTCCTCCTGGGGCTTGGTCTTCGCGTGTTCTCGATGAACGCGGTTTTCATCCCGCGCGTCAAGCAGATCGTCAGGTCGGTTTCGCTGCCGGAGCTTCGCTCGCGCGTTCTGCCGCTGCTCGACCTCGACACAGCCGACGAAATCGAGGAAGGGATCGCAAAAATCAACGCCGAGCTTGGAATCCTGTGAATACTCCCGCCGGGCGAGTCGCGACGGTGTGCCTCTTCCTGACGCTTCTTTGCCTCTCCACGTCCTGCATCGCACGCCCCGGCTCGTCGAATGGCGGCGCGCACCCATCCTCCACATCCACGGAGGCACCCGTGTATGGCCAGCCACAGGAGCTTCCCTTCGCCCAGGCCACCCTCGCCGGCCGCTCGGTCCGCCTGATGCTGGCGAAAACATCGCAACAGCAGATGTATGGGCTGATGTTCCGAGTCGAGCTGGGCGCCGACGAAGGCATGCTGTTCTGCTACGATACGCCTCGTCAGATGTCGTTCTGGATGAAAAATACCATCCTGCCGCTCGATCTGATCTTCTTTGACGCTGACCTGCGCATCACCGAGTTCATCAAAGGAATGAAGCCCGGTATCGGCATCAACGACGCACTATTGCCGCGATACACATCGGCAGGCATCGCCCAGTATGGGCTCGAAATGGCTTCCGGAACGATCGATGCCTGGAACCTCCGCTCAGGCGATAGACTCGAGATTCCTCTGCCGCTCCTCGGCACGGAATAACCGATGTTGCCGTCGGCCCTCGCAACGCTTCTCCGGGCGACCAGTCTGGTCATTGCCGTCACGCTCGCCATTTCTCCGTGGATCATCGCGGTCGATGTCAGCGACCCGTTTCTCAACCAATCATGGATCATCTTCGGGCTGGCCGGCACCTGCCTCACGATTTTCGCCGCCGTCAGGCTGCGGTTCCAGCCGCGCAGGTCCCAGTTTCCGCTTCTTCCGGCGGGCATCATCGCCTGGATTGCGATAGCCGCCGCTTCCCTCCATTCATCGCATCTCGTCGCCCTGCGGATCGGCCTGCTCTGGAGCAGCCTGCTCCTGATTTTGTTCACGCTTCGGGCGATGCTCCGCGATCGGGACGCCGTCCCGCTGCTCATGCTCGTATCGGCCTCGGGGCTTCTGATGGCCGTCTACGCGCTGTTCCAGGCGTTCGGGTACGATGTTCTCACCTGGCCAGGATCGGCCTATCGGGTCGTGGGCACCCTTTCGAACCCGCAGTTTCTCAGCGCCTATCTGCTGACCACCAGCCTGGTTACGATCGGCCTCTGTCTCGACCCAGGTCTGTGGCCCCCTGCCGGAAGGCTCATCCTGTTCCTGTCGGGCCTCATCCAGGCGTCGGGCATGTATGCCACACAGATGGTCGCCTGCCGGCTCAGTTTCGTCTTCGGCATCATTCTTTTCCTCACCACCTTCTGGGAAACCCGCCCCGGCAAACTGTTGCGCGCCACGCCGCTCCTTGCCGGCTCGATCACCTCCATTATCCTGATTACAATATATGGATCGATATCTATAGGCGTCTCCTCCTATCCCTGGCACGCGCTGTCGATCGCTTCGAGTGAGAACATCTCGGCGATCACCCGTTTGTTCGAGTGGAGCATGGGCTTCAAGGTGTTCGCCCGCCAGCCACTGACGGGGATCGGTCCGGGAGCGGCGCCGTATCAGCTGTCCTCGTTCCGGCCCCAGCTCGGAACGGTGCTTGGTCTGTCCCGGTACAACGACGATCCTCATGCCTGGCCGGTCCATCTTCTGGCTGAAACGGGCCTGGGCGGTCTGTTCGCCGCGTGTTCCCTTCTCGCCGGAATCTTCGGCGTTCATGCCCGGCGCCGCCAAGTCCCGCCGCCCGATGACCACGACGGGACCGGCGACGCAGCCGCTCCGCCAATCGATCCCGCGCCGGCGCACGTCTCTCTGCCCATCCGCCCCTCATCGACGACGGGAGCGAAGCATTCGATTGCCCGCGCCGCCATCGTTCCGGCCGCTTCTCTTTTATACTACGGTCTATTCAACAACGCGCTCTCGGTCACGCCCCTGTTGACCCAACTGGTCCTGCTTGTCGCTCTGCATCAGGCTCTCTGCCTCCACAACATCAGCTGGCGCCGCGGATTTTCCCTCGCCGCGCTCGCCTGGCTCTTCCTCCTTCCGGTGTTCGCCGTCACTGCCTGGGTCAGCCAGTCATCCCACAACATCGTCGAGAGCCACCTGTTCTCGGGCCTTCGCCAGCTCGAAGCCGGGAAACCCGATGCCGCCGAACGGGCGTTCGCGTCTGCCCTGCAGCAGAATCCGCAGCATCTGCAGGCGCTTTGGGGTCTGGCTCTCTCCTGCGAACGCCAGGGCAAAACGCAACGAACGATGGAAACGCTTGCACGGCTGGATACCCTCAGCCCCAACGCCTTTTCCGCGAAGTATGAGATCGCCCGCCTCGCCCTGGAAAACCGTCTCCTTCTGGAAGCCCACCGCGCGGCGCTGCAAAATCTGAATGCCAATCACAATCCGCTCAGTTATGAACTCCTCGGAAACGTCCTTCTTCTCGAGGGCAGACGCGCCGAGGCAGCGCAGATTTTCGAGGAAGGTCTGCGGCTCGTTCCCCCCTGGCAACGAGATGAAATCGAAGCCGCAGACCGTATCCGCCTCCATCTTGCCGAACTTCACACGGAGAACGGTGATTGGAAGAAAGCCGAGCCCCTTCTTGCCAAGCTTCCCAGGAATCTCGCCACCTCCCCCGCCGTCCAGTATATGCGTGGACTCGCGGCCTATAAAGCCGGAAACGCGACCGATGCCCTGGCCCTGTTCGAGCTGGCCGTCGCGGCAGATACGGCCAGCGAGCCTAAGTATCTGAACGCCGTCGGCTTTTTGCTTGCCGAGACAAACGGAGACCTCGACCGGGCGCAATTGTTGCTCGAAGCTGCATACAGAATCTACCGGTCGAAACAGCCTCCCCTGCTGAGCGATATCCTCCAGGTGACTCACAGTCTCGGTATCGTCGCCTGGAAGAAGGGCCAGATGAAGCGAGCCGGAGAGCTTCTCCAGATCGTCGCCGAACAGTCGCCCGCCGAATGGGGCCCTCTCACGGAGGAAAGGCAGGCCGACCTTCGCAGGTTCATCGCGGGCGGCTCGCCCGACCGAAACGTTCCGCTGCCCGCGTCAGAAACGACGGTCCCCCCGGCCGAATCCGTTACAGCCACCTCATCCGGGACATCACCGGAGTCGGGCATCCAATGAGCGCTCTTCCCGTCTCTTTATCCTGGCCGTCCCTGGGGCTTTCCGGCATTCTGCTCATCCTGCTCCTCATCAGCCTGCTGCGCTGGCGGTTCTGGTATCACACGGCCGACTCCCTGCGACATGCCCTTCATCAGCCGTATCACGGCATCGCCCTGATCGACCCCGAAGGGGCGGTCCTCTTCTGGAACCGCTGGATGGCGGAACTGACGGGCATTTCCGAGCGACAGGCCCTCCACCGCCTCCTGACGGACCTGCCAGCCTTCCCGGCGGACCACCCGATCGTCCGCATGCTGTTCGGCGTCATGCCGCATCCGACGGACCGGCCACTGATTTTCCGCACGCAGATCCAGCGGGTCGGGGCGACCGGCACGACCCCGGTGATCATCAACCTGAGCCGATTCGCCGCTTCCTCGCCGGGCGGGTTTCTGATCATGCTCTCGGTCACGGACGTCACGGAAGCGGAAGACCTCCGCCACCGCCTTCAGAACGCGGTTGAAAACGCCGAGTCGAGCGTGCGGCGCATGGCCGAGCTGGACCGCCTCAAGTCGGAGTTTCTCCCCATCTGCGGCCACGAGCTGAAAACCCCGCTCGTCTCGATCACGGGCTATCTCGATCTGATGGCGTCGGAGCGGCTCGGACCCCTCACGGACAAGCAGACCAACGCCGTAACGATTTCCCTCAAGAACGCCTCGCGGCTGAACGAACTGCTTTCCCAGCTCCTCGATTTCGCACGCATGGAAGCCGGCACCATGCGATTCGACTTCATCCCTCAGCGCATCGGCAGCATCCTCGATGAGATGATCCAGGTGATCATGCCCATGGCGAGCGCCAAGCAGATCACCATCGCGCAGGAGATCCAGCCGGAACTGCCCCGTGCCCTCTTCGACGCCGGCCTGATCCACCGGGTGATTCTGAACCTTCTGGACAACGCGGTGAAATTCACGCCCCAGGGCGGCACCATCACGGTGAAGGCCGTAGCCGACGACCGGCATGTGACGGTCGAGATCATCGATACGGGAATTGGGATCGACCAGCGCCACATCGAGCGCGTCAAAGAGCCGTTCTTCCAGACCGACACCTCCGACACCCGGCGAACGGGGGGGATGGGGCTCGGCCTGGCCATCGTGGAGAAGATCCTTCACGGGCACGGATCCCTGCTCGAGCTGTCGAGCGAAAACCGCCACGGTACCACGGCGCGTTTCAGCCTCAGAATCGCACAGAAGAAAGCCTCGGCGAGACTCTCCGCCATTCCCAACCCCCAGGAGTGAGACGGGGGCGGCAGGATCGGTCAGAATGTCGGCGGATCGCGGTCCGAATCGGTTGCCGGGAGGTCCGCGTCGTCGTGGTCGTCCGCATGCTCCGGGGCATCACCCGGCCGGACGAGATCGAGTTCCTTCAGCTTGAGATACAGGTTCTTCCGGTGCATCTGCGCCAGCCGCGCAGCCTGTGAGACGTTTCCCCTGGCCTTCGCGAGAAGGTTCTCGAAAAAGCGTTTCTCGAAGCTTCTGAGGACGATCTCCTTGGCCTCCTTGTAGGGCATGGCGAGAATACTGTCATTTATATAGCTATCATTATCTAGTTTCGCGCGCATCGGCACGAGGTTCGAGTTGTTCTGGAACATGCTCTCGTCCTCGAGGATGATGACCCGCTCGATCAGGTTCTGGAGTTCCCGGACGTTGCCGGGCCAGGCATACTGGATCAGGCGGGCCATGAAGGCTTCGGAGAACGTCATCGGCTTCTTGTTGAACTTTTTCAGGATGCGGGCGGCGAAGTGGTGAACCAGCATCGTGATGTCGCTGCGGCGATCCCGGAGCGGAGGGAGATGGATGTTCACGACGTTGAGCCGGTAGAAGAGGTCCTCGCGGAAGTGGTTTTCCCGGATGGCCTTGGTGAGGTCGCGGTTCGTGGCGGCCAGCACCCGCACGTTCACCTTGATGACGCTCTGGCCGCCGAGACGCTCGAACTCCTGCTCCTGGAGGATGCGGAGGATCTTCGTCTGGGTCGTCAGCGACATGTCGCCGATCTCGTCGAGGAAGATCGTGCCGTTGTCGGCCAGCTCGAACTTGCCGATCCGGCGGGCGACGGCGCCGCTGAACGCGCCGCGCTCGTATCCGAACAGTTCGCTTTCGATCAGGGTTTCGGGGAGGGCGGCACAGTTCACGCGGATGAACGGCCCGTCCCTGCGCGAACTGAGCGAGTGGATCGCGTCGGCGACGAGTTCCTTGCCCGTTCCGGACTCGCCGGTGATGAGGACGGTGACATCGTTCGGCGCGACGCGTTCGATGAGGTCGTAGACGCGCTGCATGCTCTCGTGGGCGCCGATGATCGTGGCGAGTCCTTCGCGCTCGTGGAGCCGCTGGCGCAGGATCAGGTTTTCCCGGCGCAGGCGGCACCGTTCCAGCGCCCTGCGGACCGTGAGCTTGAGCTCGTCGTTCGCGAAGGGCTTGGCCAGGTAGTCGTAGGCTCCGCGTTTCATCGCGTCGACGGCCAGCGACTCGGAGCCGTAGGCAGTGATGAGGATCACGAGTGCTTCGGCATCGCGTTTCTTGACGGCGTCGAGCAGGTCGAGGCCGGAGGCGCCGGGCATGTTCATGTCGGAGATGATGAGATCGAACGCCTCGCTGGCGATGCGGTCGAGTGCCTCTGCGGCGGAACGGGCGGCCCCGATCGTGTATCCCTCGGGTTTGAGCACCGCCTCCAGGGTATACCGGACCGACTCCTCGTCGTCGACGACAAGAATGGCAGGCTGGCGCGGCCAGGCCTGCTTCGGATCGCGAGGTTCGCTCATGCCGGCCGTTCCGTGTCAGGATAAGGCTTTGACGTCATGGGCAGTTCGATGCGCACGCATGTTCCCTTGCCGGGTTCGGAATCGACGGCGATACTCCCTTGGTGGAGATCAACGATTTTCTTGGTGATCGCCAGCCCGAGGCCCGTTCCGTTCGGGCGGGTCGTGAAAAACGGGTCGAAGATGCGCTTCGCGTCTTCCGGGGAAATGCCGGCGCCCTCATCTCGCAGCTCGATGATAACGTCGTCGGCTTCAGGACGGACATTCACCGTGAGCGTTCCTCCGTGTTCCATCGATTGGATTGCGTTGAGCATCACGTTCAGCAGGGCCTGCTTGATTTTTTCACGGTCGATTGTAGCATAAATCGGCGTCTCAGGCCAGTTCCGAACGATGCTCGCGCCGCATCGACCGGCCTCATGCCGCACGAGCAGAAGCAACTCCTCGATGACCTCCTTGAGATCGGCCTCGCGGAGGTTCGCTTTTTCCGGTTTGGAAAAGTGCAGAAGCTGTTCGACAACCTTGTTCAGGCGATGGACTTCGCCAAGCACGACTTTGACGTGGTTCAGCGACTCCCCGCTGACTTCCTCGCCGATGATCTCAACCAGGCTTCTCACGGCAACGAGCGGGTTGCGGATCTCGTGAGCGACGGACGCCGCCAGTTTTCCGAGAACGGCCCATTTTTCGATGTCGAACGCCCTGCGCTCGAGGGCCTTCATCTCGGTCACATCGTCGAGGACCAACACGCGCCCGATGACCGATTCACCGGCAATGAGCGGGTTCACCCGGACCTGCAGTTCGCACTCCTCGCCCCCCGGCCGCCGAAGCGTGATCTGGCTCCAGGGGGCCGGTCCGTATCCCGACTCGCCTTCTCCGCTGCTCCTGTAGCCTTGCATCGGCTCGCCGAGCACATGGCTCAGTGCGGCGGAGAACTCGGGATCGCCGGCCCGGTCGACAATCTCGTTCCAGGGAGCGTTCAAGGATTCATCCGGTTTCAGTCCGAGAATCTGCATGAAACCGGCATTGACAGTGACGAGCATGCCGGCTCCGTCGAGTGTTGCGACACCGGAGTCGACGCTGTCCAGCACATTTCTGACGTATTCCTTCATCTCGAGAACATCCATGTAGAGCTGCGCGTTCTCGATCAACGTGCCGCCAAGCGGAGCCAGCGTCTCGAGGAACCGCCTGACCCCCTCGGAATACGCGCGGTTCCCCTGCTTCGCGAGGAACAGCACGCCCTGGATCTGCCGACCGGTCACGAGAGGAACCACCAGAAGAGTGTGTCTGGCCGTCATGCATTCGACCGGCTCGCTCTTCGCAAGGCATGTTGTGAGGCAGTTTTCGTATTCTTCGCGACTGATGCGGGGGAAGGACGGAGTTTCGACCTGCATGTCCAGGTGTCCCGAGGGTCCCCGTCTCAGCAAAAGCTGGCCATACGAGGAAAACGACAGCGTGACAGCCCGCTCCAGAAACCCCTTGAGCACGTCATTCAGTTCGAGGGAAAATCCCATATCCTTTGCGAGGGAGTAGATTTCCCACAGTTCTTGAACCTTCTCGTCGAGGGCGCGCGTCCGTTCGAGATTTTCGCGAATTTTCTCCTGGAGGGACGAGGCCATCATGTTGAACGTCTCTCCGACCATCGTCAGCTCGTTCCCGCCGATGACGTGGAGCCGCTGGCCGAAATCACCCTCCCTGATGGCATGAAGACCTTCGACAACCTGATATATCGGTCGCAATACGATCTGTGCGATGAACACGGCGAGGATCAGGCCGAGGCAGACGTTCACCCCGAGCGTCAGGAACACCTGGAATGCCGCTTCTCCCGTGTTTCTCACTCCGAAGTCCGGCACGCCCAGGCCGATGGCTCCGATGACGCCACTACCGGAAGATACCGGAAGATATATTTCTCTCGCCGTGATTCCGGCTATTCCTTCCTGAATCAGGCCATCACGCAGGCTTTTGATCGGCGGAAAGCCCCGATCGGAAATCCTTTCCTTGTCGCCCCACCTGCGCCACCAGTTCTGGTCGTAGATCGTGATGAGGATCCCTTTCATGCTCTCCTGGCGGGCAGCCGTAATGCTTTCCAATTGCGAGACATCGCCCTCGGCCAGGAATCGTAACGCCGGTTCCTGCAGGATCTTCCCGAGGAACAGGGCATTTCCCGTGGCGTCGCCGACGTATGTCAGGTTCTCCCGGGAGATGGTCGTAATCGCGAAAAAGCAGTTGGTGAACAGGATGATACCCGCCACGTAGAAAATGAGGGCGCTCTGAAGTCGCCGTGGCGGGAACCAGTTCATGGGCGGAACGTGAGATTCACAGGGGCACCCAGAATGAAACGACCGTTCCCTCGCCGGGGTTCGAAACGATGTCGAAGTCGCCACCTGCGAGCAGGATGCGCTCTTCCATGCTCAGGAGGCCGAGCTTCTTGAGCGAGGCATAATTTTTCCGGATCGCCTTGGCATCGAATCCCTTTCCGTCGTCCTTCACGATCCCGCTCAGTCTGTTGAGCGACGAATTGAAGCTCAGGAACGCATGGATCGAGCTGGCCGAGGCGTGGCGATGGGCATTGTTGACCGCCTCCTGAATGACGCGAAAGATTGCCAGTTCGGTATCGGGAGCGAGCGGAGTCCTCTCGCCCTCGATGTCGATGAAGACATTGATGCCCGATCGGCCCTTGAATCCGGCAAGAAACTGCTCCAGGGTCGGAATGAGGCCCAGGTCGTCCAGCGCCATCGGCCGCAAGTCGAATATAAATCTTCTGATATCTTTTAAGCTTCGCCCGACGGCGTCTTTCAGCTCGTTCAGTTCCTTTTGAAGGACTTCGCGGTCGGCAAGATGCTCGAGGCAGAAATTGACGCGCATCGTCAGGCTCGCCAAGCTCTGGGCAGGCCCGTCGTGGATCTCGCGAGAAATCCGACGGCGCTCCTCCTCCTGGGCCCGGACGACGCCGATCGTCGGCGGGGCGACGCCATCGTTCTTCTGGGTTTCGAGAATTTTCCCCACCTGTTTGAGAAGCGTGTCCAGACGCACCTGGAGACGTTCCGTGCGTTCCTTGAACATCGCCTGCAGTTTCAGACGGTATCCAACGGAGGAGACCATCTGAGTATCGCTGCTTCCGAGAATGGCGCCCAGGTGGGCAAGGCAGGTGTCACGATCGGTCCCGGAGAGGCCGGATCCCCGTTCACGGATGATGAGCGCGATCTCCTCGAGAAGCTTCCGCCGGTCTTTTTCCCCGGTCAGGGAAAGGATCCAGCTGTCGACCAACTCGGCGATTTCGCCGAGGCCGCTTTTGATCGCCATCATTTCCTGGGAGAGTTTGTTCTTCACGGTATCAGGCACGGCAGCGGTCCTCCGGTTCGAGTTTTCATCACCAGCGGGTGGGCGCTCCTGCGTCCGGCAGTGCCGTTACGGAGTCCCTGGTGCCGGATGCAGCACCGGCCGGTTTGCCAAACGTAAGAGATTTCTGGAACAGGACACTTCCCTGGGGAGAAGCCGCCGCATCGTTCCGGAACAGGATCTTCTTCGCGGGAACAGGCTGCGGTGCCGGGGCAGGCCCGGCGGCCTTCGGCGCGGCGACGCTCACCGGTCGTTCGGGAGCGACCGGCTTCACCGAGACCGATGTCGGGCGGCCATCCGCAGGGAGCTTCGACACGACCGGTTTCACCGGATCTTTTGCCGGAACGGAGACCGGCGTCTGCTTCGATGCGACCGGGTTCACCCGCTCTTTCGGCCTGGCAGCTTTTCCAGTATCGTTCGAGAATGACGCTCCCTTCGCCGAACCGACCGGATGGATACGGATGCCAAGCTGTTCCAACTCCTGTTCCGCCCGGCGCCGGATGGCGTAGGTCTGGTTCGGTTCGTTCAGCACCTTCTCGAGCTCGAGCCTCGCGGCATCCGTGTTGCCGCTGTTCCGCAGGCATCTGGCCAGATGCAGCCGGAGATCGATCCGATGCGGAAGTTTCCTGAGAGCATCGCCGAGATGCCGAATCCCGTCCTCCCACTTCCCCAGCCCCGCCGCCATCAACCCCAATCGAGCGATGAAAGCAGGCTCGCGCATACCGAGCTGGGAAGCCCGTTTACTGGCTTCGTAGGCATCATCGGGAGCACCCAGCTTCTGGAAAATCAGGCCGACCATCTCGTATACGTCAGGATCTTCCCTCTTTTTGAGATATCCGAGGAGTTCGGGAAGAGCCTCTTCCCATCGGCCTCGCAGATATGCGGTCACACCGCGGGCCCGTTGCTTTTCGAGGGGGGAAACCTCCCTGGATTCCTTCTGCCGAGCGGCTTCCGGAACCGGGGATTTCGCGGGCTGGTGCCGTGCCGATGCATCGGCATCCGGTATGGCTTCGGCGTTCGCAAGGAGGTCTTCCTGGTTTTTTTGCGGTTCGGAATTCGTCTTTTTCTGTAGGTCCGGAGAAGCAACGGCTTTTTCCTGCCGTTTCGCCTCGACACGGGGAGCTTCTTTCACCGGCTCAGGCGCAGTCTCTGCAGAAACGCGAGCAGAGGCCAGCGGCTCGGGAGCGGTCGCTTCGGCTCCGGAAGCAGGAGCGGGTACGTTGTCCGGCGTCTGTACGCCGTCCGGCACTTCGACAACGTCCGGTTCAGGGGAGAGCGGAGGTTCCACCGTTTGCGAGGCGGCGGGCGCAGGCGATCCATCAACCGCCCCGGTCGGAGCAGGAGCAGGCGGCGTCTTCTGGAACAGCTCCGGCGACGGGTTCGTGAGCCCCGCAAACGTTGGATTCGCCTGAGGCTGAACCGGCCCCTGCACCGGGACGGGAATTCCCGTTTTCAGAATCGTGTCAGGCAGGTCGGGAAGCGCCTGACCACCCTTCAAGCCGGGGGCGACATACAACACGACGCCGCGTCCCCGCGCACCTCCGTCGTCCTGCGGCGTGATCGCCGCTCGTGCAGGAGCCGGCGGCTGGGAAGGGGCGGGTGCGGGGGAGACCGCTGGAGCGGGTTCCTGCACCGGCGCTACGGCCGGCGCAATAGCCGGAGGCAGTTGCTGCTCCATGCCGGCCCCAGGGGAGAACGGGGCGGCGGCGACCCAGGGTGTTCCACCGCTTCCGGCGCCACCCGCTATTCCAACGCCGGTTCGTCGCTCCTCGGCATCGACGTCTTCGAGCAGCCGCTGGGTGACCTCATCCTGTTGATCGATACTGAGAGCCTTTTCCAGATGACGTCTGGCGTTCTTGAGGTCGTGCATTTCCAGGAACGCCGCTCCCAGTTCCCGGTTGAACTCGGGATTCAGCGGGTCGCCCGCCTGCGCCTTGCGCAGGTGCGGAACGGCGTCCTCGGCCAGGCCGAGCTCACGATATATAGCCCCCATCATATAATTACCGCGAAGGTGCGTCGGATCCTTGGCGAGGCACTTCAACATCGATCTGGACGCCTCGACGTATGCCCGCCGATCGTATTGCAGTTTTCCAAGCGTCACCCACTCGTCCGCATCGTCGGGGAACGCCTTCAGATACCTGACGAGAGCATCCTCGTATGCGCCCATCTGTTCGTCGCGGTGATAGGAGCGCAGAAGCCCCTTCCATGCCTCGGCAGACGCATCAGGCCTCTTCACGATCTCCTCGAACGCACCGATCGCCGCGGTTACGGAGCCGGTCTCGAGAAACGCGACCGCCCGCCGCATCGCCAGGCGCTGATCCATGCCAGGATGTGGCTGCCCGGCGCCGTTTCCCGAACCGGTGTCGGTACTGATGGAAAAAAGGGTCGAAGACGGGCGGAGATCCTCGAGGTTCCAGTGTTGTCTATTGAACATCCAGACGCCGACCAGAAGAAAAATGACGAGCAGTCCGAAGGTGAAGCGCCAGTTTCTCCCCACGCCGGTCGCCTCTTCGAGGGCGTCGGCCATCGCGGCGGCCGGCTTGTCGGACGTTCGCCTGGAGCGCTTCCTCTTCGGCTGTTCCTTCGGCATTTCGGCATCGCCGGGCTCTTCGGCAGCCTTTCCGACAGGCTTTGACACGGCTGCATTCTCTTGGCGCGCGACTTCGATCACCGTCGCCTCGTCGGCCTCTTCCGCGGCTTCCACCCGCGCGGCGGAAGGCCCCGTGAGACGCGCCCGGGGTGGCACCGGAGCACCCAGCAGGTGGCTGGCGCCGCCGTCCCGCAGATGAGGAATGAGGACGCGCTCCACCTCGAACCAGTCGCGAAGTCCAGAGAAAAGCGACCTGTAATAGGCGTCTTTTATATTATATATCCATGCCAATATTATAATAACGCCGGCGACGTATGCGACGGCAACGATGGCGGCCGGTCCGAAATGGGGCGCCACCATGTCATACAGGAAGCCCCGTGAATACAGACTGTAGCCGCTGAGGGCCGTCGCCAGATGCATCATCATCAGGATGATGCCGCGATCGATGTGTCCCGCGTAGATCTGACCCAGCCCCATGATGCAAAACGACATCAGGGCGGCAAGGCCTGGATTTCTCA
This sequence comes from Candidatus Ozemibacteraceae bacterium, assembly GCA_017998915.1. Lineage (GTDB taxonomy): Bacteria > Muiribacteriota > Ozemobacteria > Ozemobacterales > Ozemobacteraceae > MWAR01. The sequence continues at coordinate 15,311 of JAGOCE010000007.1, read as the reverse complement.
CGGAACGCCGCAGCCGCTCCCGGCGCAGCGTCTCAACCCAGCTGTCATCTCTCGCCCCGGCGTCCGATACGTCTTCCCCCGTCATGCGGCGGGCGTTCCGCTGATCATTCGATGACATCGATCACGCACCCGCTCGTCACGACGCACAACTTGATACCATTCTGGAGGCACCTCTCGACGAGTTCCGGCTTCTCGCGGTTGGTGACGACCATACCGCGTATCGACGTGGCCTTCATCTTGCCACCCGTCAGCTCGTTTCCAAAGCTCGCGATATTTCCCTTGAGCCATTCGAGGAGTTTGAGCGTCTCGTCGAGGTCCTCCACCGAGGGGTTGAACACGACCTCGACCGCCACCAGCACGCCCTTGCGATCCTGGCACAGCAGGTCGATCCGGCGCTTCTTCCCGTCCTTCACGATGACGACGTAGTCGCGGTGAATCAGCCGAATCCCCTTTTCGAACAGGCTCATGTGGCCGGCGACCCACTCCTCGAAATCGCGCTTGCACCCGAAAAATGTGTTCCTCGTGAACTGCTCGAAGACCGACTCGATCGTCGAGATCTGCTCCTTGAGCTTCTCGTTTTCCTCCTTGACCTGGGAATACCGCTCCCACAGGTTCTTGTTCTCGTCGAGCAGGAGGATCAGCCCCTTCACGTCGCCCTCGTTGAATTCACTGAGCGGACGGGCAATCAGCCGGGTGACCATGAGACGCAGCGACATCATCGCATCACGGGCGAGACTGCTGGGAATTTCCTCCCTGCTGATCGACAACACGCGCTCTTCGTCATCACGGTTCCATCGCACGAGCAGGTTGTCGCCCGGCTGGAACGCGCGGAGGGCCTCGCCGATGATCAGCTGCCGTTTTTCGAAGTCGGGAGCATGCCCCGGAACGCGGCGGCCGCCGATCTCGATGACGAACGGCTCGTTTTCCGGAAACAGCCTGCGATACAGCTCATCCTCGCGGGCATACCATTTCAGATGCCGGTGCTTGTGCTCGTTCATCGAAAGGCGCTTGCGCACGACCATCGCGTCGCCCGGTGCCGTCACACGGCAGATGACCGTGGTGCCGCGATCCGAAGCAGGATACAGAACGATTTCGGAACCGGCGACGATTTTCGTCAGCGGCTCTCCGATCGCAAGTTCCCTCCGTTCCCAGACGGCTGCGAGGTGCTCAACCTTCCGGCCGTCGAACACCATGTCGAACATCAGGCTCGCCGGCAATACCCGGCGCAGATCGGCGTCATGCTCTTCATCCCAGACGAGATTTCCCGTGCGGACTTCTTCGGGTGTCACGAATTTCCTGAACTCTGGCATCTCAAAATCCCCATTCGCTGAACGACTTTTTTATCTCACCCATCCAACTGCCGATATGGTCGATCACATACTGCTTCCCATCATCGAGTTTGTCGACAAGGACCTTCGAAATCGGTACCTGCACGACATCGGAGGCGGGTTCGTAGACGAACCTCTCCTTCGGGAGCTGTTCGTTGAAGGTGTAACCAAGCACATCGAGCGTCCCCCGCTCGGCGCCGTCCGGCGCATATTCAATGACTCTCGTCGGCAGGCGGGTGTCGGAAGCGAAATCCATACCGTAGGTGCCGACATCGAAGAGGCGGCGCCAGATGCCCCCTGCACGCGGATTGAACATCATGCGCCAGCCGCCCGAAGCCGGAGGAACATCCATCTCGATATCGAAAAAGGTGAACATCGTCTTGCGCGTGATTTTCGTGACGATCTCCCGCGGATTCACCCACTGCCGAAGAGCCTCGGACATGAAACCACCGCTTCCAGCGGTGTCGAGCGTCATCACTTCGTTGAGCCGAGAAATATAGATCCAGAGGCGCTCGCCGTCGAACAGGACGCGGAACTCACCGTCATTGATATCCATTTCGAACTTGTCCGGGCTCTGGATCGAGAGGCGGGCGAACGCCGTGCCGCAGGAGGAGGAAAGACGGACATTCGCGACGAGGGAAAACACCTGTTCCGTTCTTTCCTCCAACTGTCTGAAGAGAAGATCGGGAGTCATATCGACGGCACCAGCCGGAATTCCGGCGAGTATTATACATATCAATATATACAAATATCTACACAACAGCCGTTTCATCGAAGGACCGCCTCTTTCACCCCGCGCGGCGCGGGCGCCGGGGTGTCCGGCCGGGGAACGATCTGGACGAGGCGGCGGCACATCGTTTTCAAGACGCCCTCGCACGCCTGCCGGAAACCGTCGAGGGCAGGGCCTGCAACGGCGGCCTCGGAAAGCAACGCCGTTCCGTCGAGCAGCGGAATGTATGCATCGAGCCAGCGGTTTCCCGCAAGCGCCGCCTCGCCAGCCGTCCGGATTCGCTCCCAACGTGCCTGGGCACTTCTGAGCGGTGTTTCGGCGCCGCTGTCGAAACAGATACCGGAATACCGCCATGCGGCGATATCCGACGTCATGACCGTGCCGTCCCAGGGGACGGATTCGAGCGAAGGATCTCCGTTCCAGACGGCCGCGATCGATTCGAGGTTCAACACGGCAACGCCCGCGGGAGGATCGGCACGCACCCCGGTGACCTGTGACATGACGCGAATCTCCCCGATCCGGCATCCTTTCCAGAGGATGTCCCAGATACAGCCACCCTCACCCCAGACGCCGGGCTGGAGGCTCCGGCCAATCGTCTCGAAGCCGGAGGTCGCAGGGGTGTCCCCTCCGGGCTGAAGGGCCGCGAGAAGTTCGGGAAGGCGCGAGATCCAGGCCGCCGAGAAGGGGCGACGCCACCAGACGAGCGTTCCGACGGCACCGCCCTTGCGGCGGCAGCCGCAGCCGCCCTCGATGACGGGCTGCATGGTGAAAAACTGACCGTCTTTCCCGGAAATCTGCCTCGAGAAGAGATCCGGATGCAGCCATCCGCTCTGAAGAATTCCGGGATACGGCGGCAACTCGACGGCCCCCCAAGACATGAGGGTTTCCCGGGCAGCTGTCAGCATTTTTCGCAATTCCACGTTTTCAGGTTCCTCCAGAGCCCCTGCTCAGATAGAAGCGTGTGATATTATACCGGAAGTCGCACCACGCGACAAATTGCATCTGAAACGGCGGCCTTCTCATGAAACGTTTTACCTCAGGTGACTTTGACGCAACCGCCCTCGATCCTCAGTCCGTCGCCGTCGTCGGCTTTGTCGCCGGCTGGTGCGGCCCGTCCATGCTCCAAGCGACTCTGCTCGAGAAACTTGCTGTCGATTACGATGGAAAAGCGGTGATCGGAACGGTCGACGTCGACACCGACGAAGCCATCGCAGACCGGTTCGAGGTCCGAACACTTCCGGGCGTCCTGCTGTTCGCGCACGGCGAGCTCATCGAAGCCCTTCCCGGCTACCAGCCCGAGGATTTTCTCCGCGCCTGCATCGAGCAGCTTCTTCAGCCGCCCGAGGGCTGAGACCCGAGGCCCCCGCCTCCGGCTCACCCTTCCCCATCGTCGGCAGCGGTTGCCGCAGGGCCTGCTTCGCGTAGCCGGCGGATCGAGACGGCCTTTCCATCGGAGGCGATCTCGATCACAACACCCTCGAGAACGACGTCACCGAGCGCCGGCCGGAACTTGTCGCTGAACCCCCGGCAGAACCGATCGACCACCAGCTGCCTGTCGACGCCGAGAACGCCGTCACGCGGTCCCGTCATGCCGAGATCCGTGATGTACGCCGTTCCACCGGGAAGAATTCGCTCGTCTGCGGTCTGCACATGGGTATGCGACCCCACGACGGCCGTCACCCGCCCGTCGAGATACCAGCCCAGGGCTATTTTCTCGGATGTAGCCTCTGCATGGATGTCGACGAGCACGGGAATCCCAGGGGGAAGCTTTTCCAGCAGCCTGTCGGCGGTCCGGAACGGGCATTCGCCGGGTTCCATGAACACGCGCCCTGCAAGATTGATGACACCCAGCGCCAACGGCGTGCCGGCTCCCAGGACGGTCCACCCCTTTCCGGGGAGGGCATCTCCTCCCAGGTTGTGCGGCCGGAGCACCTTTCCGCCGTCGCCCTTCAGGAGATCGGTCCAGTCGGGCCGTGCGAAAATGTGGTTGCCACTCGTCAGCACATCGATCCCCGCAGCGAGAAGGCCGTTCCGGTGACGCGCGGAAAGGCCGGCGCCGGCCGTCGCGTTTTCACCGTTCGCGATGATCCAGTCCACGCCCCAGCGCATACGCAGTTCCCCGGCCAGTTCGCATGCGGCGCGGCGGCCCGGTTTTCCATATATATCACCAAGAATAAGAACTCGCATCGCACCTCACCAATGTCCTTCCGCCCTCCCGTTTATCCTCATCGAGCCGGGGCTTGCCGAAAGAAAACGGCGCCGGGGAACGGTTCTCCGCTTCCCGGCGCCGGCCGATGACGCAATTTTCCTCAGTGCGCGACTTCCACGCTGCGCACCTCGCGGATGAGGACCACTTTGACCTGACCGGGATACTCGAGATCGCTCTCGATCTTCTTCGTGATGTCCCGGCACAGTTTGGGCGCCGCCCCGTCGTCGACCCTCTCGGGGTTGACAATGATGCGGATCTCACGGCCAGCCTGGATGGCATACGCCGAGCTGACGCCGTCGAAGCCCTTCGCGATCGCCTCGAGGTTCTCGAGCCGCTTGACGTAAGCGTCGAGCGACTCGTTGCGGGCGCCGCGCCGGGAGGCCGAGATGGCATCGGCTGCGGCGACGAGAACGGCCTCGACGGACTCGAACGGCTGGTCTTCGTGGTGGGCGCCGATCGCGTTGACGACCTTCGGCGACTCCTGGAACTTCCGGGCGAAGTCGGCGCCGAGCGAAGCGTGGTTCCCCTCGTCGCTCTCGATGACCTTGCCGATGTCGTGCAGCAGTCCGGCCCGCTTCGCGAGCGGGATGTTCGCGCCGATCTCGGCGGCCAGGTTGCTGGCCAAATGCGCCACTTCGATCGAGTGCTGAAGCACGTTCTGCCCATACGACGTGCGATAGTTCAGTCGGCCGACGATCTCGACCAGCTCGGGATGCAGAGCGGGAATGCCAAGCGTGAGCATCGCCTGCTCACCGGCTTCCTTGATCCGGAGCTGGATCTCCTTCTTCGCCTTCTCGTACATCTCCTCGATCTTCGCGGGGTGGATGCGGCCGTCGAGCGTGAGCATCTCGAGGGTAACCCGCGCCGTTTCCCGCTTGATCGGGTCGAAGCCGGAGAGGACGACGGCTTCCGGAGTGTCGTCGATGATGACGTCGACGCCGGTGATATTCTCGAAGGTGCGGATGTTCCGACCTTCGCGGCCGATGATGCGGCCCTTCATCTCTTCGCTCGGAAGCTCGACGACCGAGACGATCGGATCGACGGTATGATCGGTGGCGCATCGTTGTATAGCACTAGCTATAACTTCGCGCGACTTTTTGTCGGCCGTTTCCTTGATCCGCTGTTCGGCATCCTTGATCTTGACGGCGATGTCGTATTGCAGGTCTTCCTCGACCTTCTTCAACAACTGCTCGCGCGCCTGTTCGGGACTGAGCCCGGCAACCCGTTCGAGTTCGCGGCGCTGGGCATCGATCAGCTTGTCGATTTCCTGGCGCTGGGTGTCGAGCGTCTGTTCCCTTTGTCGGAACTCGTCGCTGCGCTTCTCGAGAAGATCGGCCTTGGCGTCGACCTTCTCCATTTTGCCGAGAAGCTGGGCCTCGAGCTTATCGAGCTCGTGCTTGCGCTTCTTCGCTTCTTTTTCGGTGTTTTTCCGAAGCAGAAGCTCCTTTTCCTTGATCTCCCTGGCCCGTTTCTGAGCCTGTTCGAGTTCGGTCTGCGCGGTGGTCTTGGCGTCGTCGAGAATCTTCTTTCCTTCCGTTTGCGCTTTCGCCAGAAGATCTTCGTCCTGGCGGCGGCGCAGCATGCCGGAAATAAGATATCCCACGAAGCCCGCCACCACCGTCAAGATGACATACGTTATGGCATTTGACATGGCAGGTCTTCGAGAACCTCCTGAATCTTTGGTTGTTGAAGCGGGAAACAGTTTCAACCCGCTTCTTGTGATCTGATCAATCATTCGATTTCAGCCGTGTCCGGTATCATGTTTGGAACAGTCCGGTTCCCAGAGGAACCGGACTGCGCGGTATCGATTACAGCTTGTCGGCGAATTCCTGGATGGGATGCGCTTTCTTCAGGTCGGCAACATACTGCTCGAGGGCCGCCTTCTGCTTTTCAGGGAGCAGCTGATTGCGAATCTGCTCTTTCACTTCGTCGAGAGGGCGGGAACCGGCCGCGCGCCGTTCATCAACGCGGATGACATGCCAGCCGAACTGGGTCTTGACCGGTCCGACGACCTTGCCGATCTCGGCCTTGTTGACAGCCTCATCGAACTCGGGGACCATCTGGCCCTTCCCGAAGAAGCCGAGATCTCCGCCTTCCTTGCCCGAGGGGCACTTGGATTCGGCGCTGGCGATGTCTTCGAATTTCCCGCCCTTCGCGAGCTGGTCGATAATGCTCTTCGCCTTGTCCTCGGCTTCGACGAGGATGTGGTGGGCGCGAGACTGCTCGGGCGTCGAGAACTGGGCGAGATTCTTTTCGTAGAAACTCTTGACCTCGTCATCGGTGACGGCGATCTTTCCGGCAACCTGCTCTTTCAGGAGCGCGTCGAGAGCGACACGGCGCTTCGCGCTCCGCAGGGCTTCGGGATACTGCTTTTCCAGCTCGGCGCGGTTTTTCTGGACATACCGCTTCACCAGCTCGCGATAGCAAAACTGCTTGACGAAATCGTTGAGACCGTCACCCTCGAGAAGCTGGGGACGAATGAACGGCGGAATTCGCTCGAGATCGGGAGCAATTGCGGAGACCTTGATCGCCTCGTCACCGATCGTGCAGAGGGTTTTCTCGAGGTCGGCGGGCTTCATTTCTGGCTGGCGGAGAATCGCAACACCATCAGACGCCACGACGAGCTTGTATTCCTTTTCCATTTCTCCGAGGCGGGTCTCATAGGTTTCACGCTTCTTCGAATCGCTCAGTTCCCGCTTGATCTGAGTGGAGACGTCGGCCAGAGGCTTGGCCTGTCCTTCCTTTTTCTCCGAATATTTCACGAGCAGCCAGCTACCGTCGTCACTTCTGACGGGCTCGGCAACCTGGTTTTCCTTCATCGTCGCGAGAACCTGGGCAATGGCCGCAGATACTTCGCCAAGGGTGACGAAGCCACGATCGCCGCCACTGTCCTTGGAAGCATCGGTGGATGATGCCTTCGCGACGTCTGCGAACGACTTGCCGCCGTCGATGTCACCCTTCAGCTTCTTCGCCGCAGCTTCATCGGCAACACTGATCTGGTGCAGATGGAACTTGGTCGGATCGACAAACTGGTCTTTGTGCTCGTTGTAGAATTTTTCGACATCGGCGGCCGGAACGTCGATTTTCTCGAGAAGGCCGCGGATATACTGCTGGGAAAGCATATTGATGGCGACTTCCTCGATGTCGGCCTTCAGTTCGGGCCGTTCGGCGACACCGAGTCTCTCGGCTTCCTGTTCGAGGAGAGTGATCTCGACCAGTTGCTTGAGAAATTGTTTGCGACCGTCGGAGGTCTCGAAATGTGCCTTGACCTGAGGGTTCACGGAGTTCACGAACTGTTCGTACTCGCGGTTGTATTCTTCGCGGGTGACGGTGTAGGAACCGATCGTGGCGAGAACATCGGCGGGCGCGCCGGCAGCCGGCGCAACGGCCGCAGGGGCCGAAGCGGCAGAACCGGGCTCAGCGGCATCAAGAGATCCCGCAGTTGCAAAAAGGGCGACAAAAAACAAGACAAAGGCGCCGAAACGCCTGTCGTGCGATGACATGAGTGCCTCCCGAAAAAATTTGAACGACGGAAAAGTATACACGCCCCTCCATGCAAATGCAACGCGCCCGTCCCTGGCGATACGTAGAGAATCGCCCCGGTCCGGCGAACCGGATCGGGGCGATTGATGGGCGACTGATCGTCTGGTCAGGGCACCCGGACGAACACCAGACCGTCGAAGAACAGGTTGGCGCCGCCACCAGCGCCGGCATTGATCGCCGTCATCGTGATGGCGCACCCCTCAACACCCGAATTGAGAATGATCTGACCAAGGGAGATCTGGGTTCTGCCCTTGTTGATCGAAGAGTAGCCGCTGACATCCTTCTCGAGAAGCGACGTCGTGAGAACGCCGTTCTCGCGGATCTGGACGCGCCAGTTCCCGCCGGTGGTATGCGGATAGATATAGGCATAGACGTTATACCGGTAGGAGCCGCTGGTGGGGGACGGAAGCTTGTAATACAGCGTCGAGAAGAGATCGGTATTCCCGAAGAGATACCCGTCGCCGTTTCCCGGCGTTCCGACCGTGTCGGCCAGCAGCAGCGCCACGCCGGCGCCGGAATAGTAGTCGATATGGGTGTAATCCTTCGAGTTGTAGACCAGGTAACTGCCGTCGATCGTGCCCGTAGTGCCGTTCTCGTCGAACTCCCAAAGGGTGTCCTCGCCCTCGAGCAGGCCGACCCACAGGCCTCCCGGATACGCCTTCACGTAGTTGCTCAGCGCGCTTTCCTTGCCGGACGAGCTCACCGCAGAAATCTTGAAGAAGTAGGGCACGCCGAACTCGAGTTTCTGACCCTTCTTCTCGGGATTCTGCATGAAGCTGCTCGGATAGGTATTGATGACGTAGGCCGAGGTTTCGGTCCACTGGGGCTGGCCGGTCACGAAGCGGGTGTAGCCACCGTCGGCAACGGTCGAGAAGTAGATATTATAGCTTACGGCATTCTTCGAGGCGCCCCACGCCAGCTTGATGCCGGCTTCGGTGCTGGTCGAGGACCAGGCCGTCACGCCCGAGGGCACCGCGGGGATGTCCGCGTCCGAGGACTGGGTGACGATCGAGCTCATGTCGCTGACCATGCCATTGCGGTCGATCGCTCGGACCGCGAATAGATTGTAGGGGGTTCCGTTGATGTCCTTGAAGGTCTGCGTCAGGTTCGCCGAGCCGTTATCCTCGACGATGCCGATCAGCGAGAACAGGCGGTCGTTCTGGTTCGCCCGGAAGATCAGGTAGGCGTCCATGTCGAGCGTCGGATTGTTCCCTTCGAAGATCGGCGTGCCGTTCTGGTTGAACATCGGTTTGTGGAACGAGATCACCGGGTCGGTGTCGTTGCTGACGGCCACGTCGTAGGGGGCCTGGGGGATCGTGTCGTCGCCCGAGCGCAGGGTGACCTGGACCGGGTCCGAGTTTTCACTCTCGGTATACTGCTCGTTGAACGAGCGGATCACATAGGTATACTGCTCGGCGGAGGTTTTCACGACCGATGTGTCGATGAAACCGGGGGTATCCTGGGGAACCGAGGAGATCCACTGCACACCGCCGGCGCTGGTCGAGAGGCCGCGATAGATGTTGTAGCCCCTGATCTGGACACCGGTCACCTTGTCCCAGGCGATATAGACGTTTTCCTGGCTGGAGCGGACCTTGATGTTGACCACGCGGGGCGGCCGTTCCTCGACCGGCAAGCCGGCGCGGGCCTGGATCGCGTTGGTCTTCGACAGGTCGGACTCCTTGCCCTGCGTGTCGAACGCAGAGATCTTGTAATAGTAATACTGGTCGTTCACCAAGCCGTTCTGGTTGTCGTTGTCCAGATACGTCGGCGCGGCCAGTTTCCCGACCGTGGCGATGAACGTGAACGGCCCGCCCGAGTTCGTCGAGCGATAGATCTGATAGCCGACCAGATCAGCCTCGGTGTTCGAGCTCCAGGTGAGCAGAACAGCCTTTTCCTTGCCGATGCCAACGACGTTCTGAGGAATGGTCGGGGCCTCGTAATCGGTGAGTCCCGGATCCTTCTTGACGCCGGTGGTGCACCCAAACAGGGTGAACATCATCATCAGCATGACGCCAGCCATGAAGCTCCGTCTGTATCGTGCTGACATCACCGTTCTCAGCATAGGGTTCTCCTTTTTCCTGCACAGCTTGGCAAATACCACGGATGATTCATCGGCAGTCGTGGATGAAGAGTTAACAGTTTCCGCACAAATTGAACGGGAGCGGCCTCATGTCAGGTCCGAATGCTCCGCTTCGCGAATCGCGTGTTTCATGTCGGAAACGGCCCTCCCGAGCCCGACGAGCACGGCGCGGGAAATGATGCTGTGGCCGATGTTGAATTCTTCGAGCCCCGGCATGCCGACAAGATCCTGAACGTTCCAGAAGGTGATGCCGTGGCCGGCGTTGACGCGAAGTCCGAGTTTTTTCGCCCGCGCCGCCATGTCGTACAGCTTCTGGCGTTCGGCCTCATGTTCGGCCTCGCTCATCGCATCTGCATATCGACCGGTATGCAATTCGATGAAGGTCGCGCCGGTTTTCGCCGATGCCTCGACCTGCGCCTCGTTCGGATCGATGAACAGGCTCACGGTGATTCCGGCCTTCTGCAGCCGCTCGACGGCGGATTTCACGAGATCGAAGTGGCCGGCCACGTCGAGACCGCCTTCGGTCGTCACTTCCTGACGCCGTTCGGGAACGAGCGTCGCCATATCGGGTTTCAGATCCACGGCGAATCTGACGATCTCCTCGTTCACGGCCATCTCGAGATTGAGGCGGGTCCGGACGGTCTGACGGAGAATCTTCGCGTCCCTGTCCTGGATGTGGCGGCGGTCTTCGCGCAGATGGATCGTAATGCCGTCCGCCCCCGCCAGTTCGGCAAGGGCAGCGGCCCCGACAGGGTCAGGTTCACGCCCCATTCGCGCCTGGCGGATGGTGGCAACGTGATCGATATTCACTCCAAGCTTTATCATCGCATTCCTCCGGACATGGTTCTGATCGTTATCGGCCTACGTACGCATGACGAACGAGAAGAGACTGCCCTGACGCCCTTTCTGACCCCGGTAGGAGAAATACCTCCCCGGCAGACACAGCGTGCAGTCGTTCACATGCCTGATCCGGTCGAGCCGAACGCCCCGGCGCAGGCACTGGGCCACGTTCAGTCCGCGCAGATCAAGGTGCCACTTCACTCCACGGGTGAAGAATCCCAGAAATCCCTCATCTTCCTCACGGAATGACGGCGGAACTTCGTCACCGAGCTCGAGACAGCAATTCCCGATGCAGGGCCCCATCGCGACATGCAGCGACGAGGGTGCCACGCCGAACCGCTCGGCAAGCATCTCGATCGTTCGGCCCGAGATATCGCCGCGCGTCCCTTTCCAGCCTGCGTGAACGGCCGCCACGGCGCTGTCGCTCCAGATCAACACGGGCAGGCAGTCGGCCGTGAAGACGCCGATCGGAATCCCGCGCTCGGCGGTCATGAGAGCATCTCCGTCGCCCTGATTGCCCGGCGTCGAGCCGGCACCGACGTCATGAACAGCCCTTCCATGAATCTGCGTCGCCCAGAACGGAGCGGTCAGACCGCGGTCGCGCACGATGGGAAGAGCCTGCCAGGCCTTTTCCGCGACATCGGAAGCCTGTCGGTACAATCCCAGATCCCCGTCGGAGCGTTCGGAGAAAGCGGCGAGAACGCCGCCGTCTTCGATGAGATGCATGGTCAGGAACCAGCCGTCAGCGAGGCGATCATCCGCTCGGCGAGATCGTCGACGGCATCGCGCTTCATGGAAACCTCGCGGACGCGCTTCAGGGTCCTGACGGCATCATCGACGCGGCCCTTCTTCGAATACAGGGAACCGAGCACGATGTAGGCTTCCTTGAGGCCGCGGTCGAGCGCGATCGCCCGTTTGCACTCCTCGTAGGCGTCCTTCAGCCGGCCCTGATTGTAGTGCAGAAGGGCAAGATCCTTGATCGCCTCGGCATTTTCGGGATGCAGTTCGAGGGTCTTGCGGAACTCGCTCTCGGCCATGTCGTATTTCCCGGCGCGGAAGAAATCCTTGCCCATATCGAGATGGGTGCGGGCAGACTCGACATTCTTCTCATCGAGCTCCTTGCGTGCCTTCAGGAGAAGGCTTCGGGCCTGGCGGCCGATGCCCGAGTCACCGGCAATGGCGACGATCTTTTCGAGCTCGGCGGCGGCATCGTTCACCAGGCCCCGGTCGAGATACGACTGGCACAGGGAATACCGTTTCTCGAGCGAGCGCTCCTGATTCACGGATAACTCCACTGTCCTCATCGGGACGTTCTGCCGGAGAGCGGGTGTCGCAATGGTCCGCTGGACCGCCGGAGTCCGGTTCCCCAACGAGGTTGCGCCGAAATCGATGTCAGAACCGACGGGAGCGGCGGCCAGGGATTCCACCCCCGGGGTTGCGCTGACCGGTGTGAACGAGGTCGAGGACTCCATGGCTTCGGCCTTGGCGTCATAGTCGCCGAGCCGGCTGCCTTTTCCCTTGCGCCGGAGGAATTCGTTCAGCTTCGAGCTTCCCTGGATCGATTTGACGTTCGCAAAATAATAGGATCTACTATTGTTGTTGAGTTGTTTGAGTTTGCGCTCGACGTGGCGCTTCACGGGCGAACCTTCGGGGGTCTTGGTGAGCGCCTGCTGATACACGTTGATCGCCTTGTTGTTCTGCCCGGTGCGCTCGTAGCACTCGGCGAGCGGAATATAGGCGCGCACGTAGCCGGGATTCAGTTTGAGAGCCGCGATGAAGTTGCGGCCGGCCTCTGCATAGTTCTTCCGGGTGAATTCGCACAGGCCGAGGTTGAAGTAGGACTTGAAGAAGTTCGCGTCGATGCGAATGGCGGCCTGGAAGTGCCTGATCGCCTCGTCGTGGCGGCCGGCCTTGTAGCAGGCCCAGCCGAGCGAGTCGCGGAAGTTCGCCGAATCGGGTTCGAGCTCGACGGCCCGCTGGCACAGCTGGATTGCCCGTTGGGCGTCGGCCTCGAGCGTCGCGAGCAGGAAGCCGAGGTTGTTCAGCGCCGAAGCGTAGTTCGGATTGAGCGCCAGCGCCCGTTCGTAGGCCGCGGCGGCGGTCTTCATGTCGCCGGTCTTCTCGAGCGCGAAGCCGAGGTTATGGAAGGCCTCGGACATGTCAGGACGGGCGCGGACGGCCTGACGCAGGTCATCGGCGGCGCCGACGTAGTCGCGCTCCTGGAGTTTCTGGGTGCCGCTGACATACAGGCGCATCCCGGCATCCTGGTAGTTGGGCAGCGTGTCGAGCGTGAGAGCGACGCCGGGCGCCGCTGCCGACAGCCACGCCAGCATGAGCCCCAATCCCAGCCTCTTCATGTCGTCGCCTCCCGCGGATGATATTGTCCCATCCGCACTCATCGGCAGATTCGGGAAAACCGTGAAGAGGGAAGTTCCAATTCGCCGCTTGCGGCGGCGCGCGCCGTCGGCTATGCTTGCGACGGATCGACACCTTTGTGGGAGGAACGGAACATGCAGAAGCGAACGAAAATCGTCGCGACCCTCGGCCCAGCCTCATCATCACCGGACATCATCGGCAAGCTCATCGAAGCAGGCGTGAACATTTTCCGTCTGAATTTTTCACACGGCTCGCATGACAGCCACCGGCAGCTCATCGAGACCGTGCGCGGCGAAGCGAAACGGCTCGGAAAGCACATCGGTCTTCTCGGCGACCTCTGCGGCCCCAAGATCCGCATCGGCACATTCCCCAACGGTTCAGTCACGCTGAAGGCGGGACAGTCCTTCACCCTGAGCCAGAACCCCGACCTGGCCGGTTCGGACAGCGGCATCGGCACCTCCTATCCGTATCTCGTCAAAGACCTGAACCCCGGCGACACCGTCCTGCTCGACGACGGCAACCTCACCCTGCGCGTCGCGTCGAAGAGCGCGGATGCCGTGACCTGCACCGTCGTTGACGGCGGCGTTCTCAAGACGAAGAAGGGCATGAACATGCCGGGCGCGAAACTGTCAGTCGAGACGATCACGGCGAAAGACCGCGATGACCTGAAATTCATGATCGCCCAGGAACTGGACTTCGTGGCCCTCTCGTTCGTCCGGCGCGGCGAGGACCTGCGCGAACTCCGGAAGCTGATCGGCTCGTCTCCCATCCGGGTCGTCTCGAAGATCGAAAAGCCCGAGGCGATCGACGATCTCGAGGCGATCCTGGCCGAAACCGACGCAGTCATGATCGCTCGCGGTGACCTGGGCGTCGAGATGCCGATCGAGAAGGTGCCGGCCATCCAGAAGCACATCATCACCCGCTGCACGCGCCGCGGCATCGAGGTCATTACCGCAACCCAGATGCTCGAGTCGATGATGACGAACCCCCGGCCGACCCGCGCCGAGACGACCGACGTGTTCAACGCGGTCACCGACGGCACGGACGCGATCATGCTGTCGGGCGAGACGGCCGCCGGCGCACATCCGGTCGAAGCCGTCCGAACGATGGCAGCGATCGCGGCCGAGGCCGAGCACATGTCCAGGGATACGACCGACACCATCCTTCCCGAGGTGAAGCATGATATAGAAGATATTATAGCTCATGCGGCCTGCGAGTCGGCCGTCAACCTCGGCGCGACGGCGATCGTTCCGTTCACCCACAGCGGAAACACCGCCCGCAACGTCTCGAAATACCACCCTTCGGTCCCGATCTACGCCCTCACGCCGAAGCCGGAAACCTGCCGCCGCCTCTCGCTCTCCTGGGGCGTCAGCTCGGTCCTGATCGAAGATTTGCGCGACACCGACGCGATGATCGCATGCGCCGAAGCGACCGTGCGCGAGCACGGTCTGGCGAAGCCCGGCGACACGATCGTGATCGTCGCCGGGGTTCCTCTTGGGGTCAAGGGAAACACGAACATGATCAAAGTTCACCGCGTGCGCTAGCGCCGCGTGCGCTTGTGCGCACGCGGAAGTTTGAAGGGTGAAGGTTGAAGTTTGAAACACAATAGAGGCAACAACGCCCGGCAGTCACTTCTGCCGGGCGTTGTCGTATATCTATAGATATTATTTGTCTTCGGTTTCGTCTTTTACGAAGTAGTAGCCGCACTTGCCGACGGTGTGGGGGAAGACGTCCTGTTCGTTGAAGGGGTAGGTCTTGCAGACTTCGGGCTTGGTCTCGTGGATCTGGCAGAGGAGCATGTCTCCGTGTTTGTAGAGGAAGGGGCAGTTGAAGGAGGCCTTGCAGCACTCGCCGCACCCCTTGCACTCGCCCCGACGGCGCTTCAGGCCATCGGCTATCGCATCCTTCTTCAGAAGCATGAGATACCGCCTCTTCACCTGCATGGTGAAGGACGTGATGAATTTCTTGTACAGCCGCGTCATACAGTGCTCCAACGACAGAATGCCCGCCGCAACCGACGGCTGTCGTGAATTATACGTTTTCCAGCATCGATCGTCAAACTCTCAGGCCAGCCGAAAAAATCGCTTGATCCGATCGAAGATCTCGACGCTCGTCGTCTCGGTGCTCCGCTTCACCTGTTCGATGGATGGACCGGCTGTCGCAGCCTCGTCGTCGCTCGCTCCCGCGGCCTTGTTGTATGCCACC